>NZ_JAMYSF010000026.1:0-97164 GCF_040321775.1 Mesorhizobium sp. M0243
CTGAAACTGAAAGGGCTGGCCCCTGTGCAATACAGGAACCAGCCCTTAAACCTACCAACTCAATGAACCGTCCAACTTTATGGGGTCAGTTCATTCATCCCGGCCTTTTTCATGCCAATCCTGCCTCGATCAGCACGAAGCGCAGCCGCTCCTCGACCGTCGCCAAAGGCAGCGGGACGGTTTCATAGCCCAGTTCCGTGTAGACGCCGACCAGCGCATGGTGGGTACGCTCGGCCTCGTCGAGCGTCTGCTTGCGCTCTTCATCCTGCGCGAAGATCTCCGGCCATAGCGGGGCGACGAAGACACGCTGATGATAGCGGAAGCGCTCGGCGGCAGCGGTGGCGTGTTCGGATACCGGCAGGCCGCTCAGCCTGAGATAGCCGAGCGTGTCCGGAACGCCACGATCGAAAAAAACAGGACGCCCGGTCTGTTCTTGCGCAATTTGATACGAGCGCATCTCCCATGACAGCATCAACTCGGCGAACAGGGCGCGATCACGCCAGGGCAAAGCGGGTCCGCCAATGTCGGACTGGTCGCGGATGATGCCGCGCCCGGCTTCCGCCGAGGTGGCAAAGCCTGCGTGCGCAGGGCTTCGATCAAGGTGGTCTTGCCGGAACCAGGACCGCCAGTCAGCACAAAGAAGCGATCGGAATCGTTTTGCATGTTTTGTCCATGGAGGGAGCACGCGGCCGGCGCCTTCGCGGCGAAGCTGCCACTGCGCATGCTGCATATCGGAGGAGGGGAGAAGTGGAGGTTTCTGTTGCCAGGTACCTCCGAACCCCGCCTAGAAGTGCGAACCTCTAGGGCTTGATTTGAAGCTATCGCACCGCTTACGCGGCGAGACGTGCTTCCGCATAGTTGTCATTTGCAACTACAGGTTTAGCCCGATGACGGTGGTACCATGCCGGGCAAAAGTACGATCTTTACACCTTCGTCGATCCTATTTCGCCCCCAGCAAAAACCGCTCTGTCATCAGCAGCGGCTTTTGGTGGAGGCGCCGGGTACCGCCCCCGGGTCCGAACGGCTTATTTCATCGCCCATTTATCGCCATAGTCGGTCAAGCCGACAAACCGAATATAGGGGGCCATCGCAAGAAATGGAAGGCCGCAATGGCACTTTGTCCCCCTGACAAAACCGCAAGTCCAAAGGGTTGACTTGGGCGCGGTCTCAACCGAAGCTTTGCCCCGGTGAGGAGTTACCGACCTAGCGCACATGTTGCAGCAGCGCGCCACAGCCCTCATCGATCGGATCCGTGGCGCCGACGAGGGGAATTTTGATGGCCGACTATCTTGCAGACGTGAAGAAATACGATGCCGGCGCCAGTGCTGATGCGGTTGAAAAGATCGTCAAGCACCTAGGCATCGCGCTCAGGAACCGCGATTCCTCGCTGGTATCCTGCACCGACCCGAAGGAACTCGGGCGTGTCAGGGACAACTGGGTCGCCAAGAAGCTCGGCATCAGCGATGCAGCGAAGGCCGATGCATCCATCGAGAAGACTTGCAAGGCAATGGCTGCCGACAACACCAAGAGCCGGGTGACTTTCTACTACCTCGTCGCGAAGGACCTGGGCAAGCTCGGCTCCCTCTGACGACCGCGCTTCAATTCGCAGGGCTGGCGCGGTCCATGCGCCAGCCCTGATGTTGTTGGGGACTGGCGGGCTTCGGGCAGGGCTTGCGCTGCTTTGTGGTGTTCGATTGCCTGTCCGTAAGCTATGATGGCTGGACAACCGAATCGAGCCGGAACCGATGCGCCAGTATCTCGACCTCCTGCAGCACGTGCTGGACAACGGCGCCGATCGCGGCGACCGCACCGGCACCGGAACCCGCTCCGTCTTCGGCTACCAGATGCGTTTCGACCTGGCGCGCGGCTTTCCCGTCACCACGACCAAGAAGTTGCATCTCAAGTCGATCATCCATGAGCTTCTGTGGTTCCTGGCCGGCGATACCAACATCAAATACCTCACCGACCATGGCGTTTCGATCTGGGACGAATGGGCCGACGAGAATGGCGATCTCGGCCCGGTCTACGGCAAGCAGTGGCGTTCCTGGCCGGATGGCCATGGCGGCTCGATCGATCAGATCGCGAATCTCCTCAAGGAGATACGCAAAAACCCTCAATCGCGGCGGCTGATCGTTTCGGCATGGAATCCAGCCGAGGTGGAAGCGATGGCGCTGCCACCCTGCCACTGCCTTTTCCAGTTCTATGTTTCGGAAGGGCGGCTCTCCTGTCAGCTTTACCAGCGGTCGGCCGATATCTTTCTCGGCGTGCCGTTCAACATCGCGTCCTATGCCCTGCTGACCGTGATGGTGGCGCAGGTCACCGGGCTGAAACCCGGCGATTTCGTCCACACACTTGGCGATGCGCATCTCTACTCGAACCATTTCGAGCAGGCGCGCGAACAGCTGCGGCGCACGCCGAGGGCGCTGCCGACGATGTGGATCAACCCCGAGGTGAAGGACCTGTTCGCCTTCCGCTTCGAGGATTTCCGGCTGGAAAACTACGTCGCAGACGCGTCGATCAAAGCGCCGATCGCGGTCTAAGGCCGCAAATTTCAGTCGATGCCGACCATCACGTCCGAGGCCTTGACCACGGCATAGGCCTGCTTGCCCTTTTGAGCTTGAGATCGGCGACGGCCTTGTTGGTGATCGAGGCGGTGACGATGGCGCCGCCACCGATGTCGATCGTGACATGCGAGGTGGTGGCTCCTTGACGATCTCGGCGATCGTTCCCCGGAGGGGATGTTGCGGGCACTGATCTTTCCAGGGTTTCTTTGCCGGTCTTTCCAGGACAATTGGTGTCGTACGGACGCTTTCATGGGGCGCCGGGCCTTCCCTTGTTATATTCATGCGGATATATCGGTCGGAGACTTAGGGCTGACTAGCTTTCAAACCGAGGAGAGTTCCCATGCTGCGCAAAGGTTTTGGATCGAGGGCGATCGCCATTGGTGGCTTCGCTGCGGCGCTGATGGCAGTCGTGCCGGCAGCACATGCGGAAGACAAGGTGGTGGTGTTTGCCGCGGCCAGCCTCAAGGACGCGCTCGACGCCGTGAACAAAGCCTGCGAGGCCGATGTCGGCGAGGCGGCGACTGTCTCCTATGCCGCGAGTTCGGCGCTGGCCAAACAGATCGAGGGCGGGGCGCCTGCCGACGTCTTTATCTCGGCCGATCTCGACTGGATGAGATATCTCTCCGACAAGAAGCTGACCAAGCCGGACACCGAAGTGAAGCTGCTCGGCAATGAGATCGTGCTGGTGGCGCCGAAGGACTCGGCGGTCGACACCAGGATCGAGAAGGGCTTTGACCTCGCCAAGCTGATCGGCGACGGCAAGCTCGCCATGGGCGATTTCAAGGCGGTGCCGGCCGGCAAATACGGCAAGGCCGCACTTGAATCGCTCGGCGTCTGGTCTTCGGTCGAAGGCAAGGTGGCGCAGGCCGAAAACGTGCGCGCGGCGCTGAAGCTGGTTTCGACGGGTGAAGCAGCCCTTGGCATCGTCTACGCCACTGATGCGCATGCCGAAAAGGGCGTCAAGGTGGTCGGCACCTTCCCGGAGGATTCGCATCCGCCGATCATTTATCCGGTTGCCCAGACCGCCGATTCGAAGGACAAGGATACGCCGGCTTTCCTGAAATGCCTGCAGTCGGCCAAGGCGGCCGCGCTGTTCAAGGATCAGGGATTTACCGTGCTCGCGCCGAGCAACTGAGTTCCAAGGGGCACTATGAACTGGCTGCTGGACCTCACTCCCGACGAATGGAATGCGGTTCGGCTGTCCATCAAGGTGGCAACGGTGGCGATGCTCGCCAGCCTGCCGCCAGGCATCTTGATTGCGCTGCTGCTTGCCCGGGGACAGTTCTGGGGCAAGACCGTTCTCAACGGGCTGGTGCATCTGCCGCTGATCCTGCCGCCCGTGGTGACCGGCTACCTGCTGCTGCTCACCTTCGGCCGGCGCGGCCCGGCCGGCGCCTTCCTGGCAGAGCATTTCGGCATTGTCTTCTCCTTCCGCTGGACAGGCGCGGCGCTGGCCTGCGGCGTCATGGGCTTTCCGCTGATGGTGCGGGCGATCCGGTTGTCGATCGAGGCGGTGGACCGCAAGATGGAAGCGGCGGCGGGAACGCTCGGCGCCAATTCGCTCTGGGTTTTTGCCACCATCACGCTGCCTCTGATCCTGCCCGGGCTGATCGCCGGCGCCATCCTCGCCTTCGCCAAGGCGATGGGCGAGTTCGGCGCCACCATCACCTTCGTCTCCAACATTCCCAATGAGACGCAGACATTGCCGTCGGCGATCTACACATTCACGCAGGTGCCGGGGGGCGATGAAGGGGCGCTCCGCCTGACGCTGATCTCCATCGTCATCTCCATGGCCGCGCTGGTGGCTTCGGAGGTGCTGGCGCGGCGTGTCGGCCGGCGACTGGACATCGAATGAGCGTTCTCGTCGACATCAGTCATCGGCTCGGCGGTTTCGCCATCGACGCCCGCTTCGAAAGCGCCGGGCGGCTGACGGCGCTGTTCGGAGCGTCGGGGTCGGGCAAGACGACGCTGATCGACATGATTGCCGGGCTGATCCGGCCCGACAAGGGACGCATCGAGGTCGACGGCCGTGTGCTGGTCGATACCGGTGCCGGCATTTTCGTGCCGAAGCACAAGCGCCGCATCGGCATGGTGTTCCAGGACGCACGGCTGTTTCCGCATATGAGCGTTGCCGGCAATCTGCGCTACGGCCGCTGGTTCACGCCGCCGGCGGAGCGCTACGCCGATATCGATGCCGTCGTCGACCTGCTCGGCATCGGGCCGCTCATGAACAGGCGGCCGGCAAAGCTCTCGGGCGGCGAGAAACAGCGCGTGGCGATCGGCCGGGCATTGCTTGCCAGCCCCAGACTGCTGCTCATGGACGAACCGCTGGCCTCGCTCGACGAAGCGCGCAAGGCCGAAATCCTGCCCTATGTCGAAAGGCTGCGCGACGAGACGAAAATCCCGATCGTCTATGTCAGTCATTCGGTCGCCGAAGTGGCGAGGCTGGCCAGCGACGTGGTGATGCTGGCGCAGGGCAATGTCGTTGCCAGCGGGCCGACCGAGGCGGTGATGCAAAGGCTCGACCTGTTGCCGGCGGAGGAGCGCGGCGAGGGGGGCGCCGTGCTGGACACCAAGGTGCTGCGTCACGACGAGACTTTCGGTATGACCGTGCTCGGCTCGGCCGCGGGCGAGCTCCGGGTGCCACAGCTGGCGATGAAAACAGGTACGCCGGTGCGCATCCGTATCCGCGCCCGCGATGTGATGATCGCCACCGAAAAGCCGAGGGGTCTCAGCGCGCTCAACATTCTGCCGGGAACCATTACCGCGATGAGCCCCGGCGAAGGGCCTGCGGTCGAGGTCGGTATCGACTGCAATGGTGCAACCGTGCTTGCCCGCATCACCGAACAGTCGCGGCAGGCGCTGAAGCTCCATCTTGGCGGCAAGGTTTTCGCGGTGATCAAGACGGTGAGCTTCGATCGGGCGAACACCGGCGCCGGCCTGCCCGCCGAGGTGGATGGGTGATCCCGCTATGTCTTTTTGGAATAGCGGTTTCGCCAGGGAGCTTCTAGTATGAGGTTGGACCGCGGAGAGTAATGATGCCGTCGCTGAGCTTGCGGATAAATCTCGACCCCGACGGGCGCGTCGGGCCGGGCAAGATCGAACTCCTGGAACAGATCGCCGCCTTCGGCTCCATTTCGGCCGCCGCGCGCGGCATGGAGATGTCCTACAAGCACGCCTGGGACCTGGTCGAGGACATGAACCGGGTGTTCGGCAAGCCGCTGGTGGCGGCACAGACCGGTGGCCGCAAGGGCGGCGGCGCGCAACTGACGGCTGTGGGGCTGGCGGTGGTCAGCCGTTTTCGCGCCATCGAGCGTGCGGCGGCTGCGGCGGCGGCGACGCATATGGAGGCATTGCAGGCGGAGATTGATGCTGGGTGAGGGGGAAGGGAGTAGGGGAGTAGGGGAGTAGGACTTATTGCTCTTCACCGGGCTTGCGCAGCAAATAGCTGTCCATGATCCAGCCCTTCTGCCGACGAGCTTCCTCTCGAACCTTTTCGATCTTTGCGCCGATGTCACCGATCCTGCCGGAGAGAGTGATCTCGTCTTCCGTTCCGAGATAGGCGCCCCAATGGATGACGACATCCTTGTCGGCCAGCGTGTTGAAGGCGCATTTGCCGTCGAGCAGGACGACCGCGCTTCCGGCATTGTCCGGCATGCCTTCCTCAGTCAGGCGGCGGCCGGTGGTGATGAGGACGGAATCGCCGATGCGGTTCAGTGCCATCTTGTGGCTGGCGGCCAGCGCCTGGACAGCGGTGATGCCGGGTATCACCTCAAGCTCGAACGCGACATTGCCCCGCAGGCGCACGCGCTCGAGGATGCGCAACGCGCTGTCGTAGAGCGAAGGGTCGCCCCAGATCAGGAAGGCGCCGCAGCCATCCCCTGCGATCTCGTCGCGGATCAGGCTTTCGTAAATGGTGGCGATGGCTTCATGCCAGTCATCGACGGTCGAGCGGTAGGAGGGGGCCGGCCCATCTTCTACTGGCCCATCTTCCATTGGCAGGTCGCGCAACGGCACGTCGAATTCGACACGGCGTGATTTCGGGTTGGTGACGAAGCGGTCGCATATCCGGCGGCGCAGTTCGGCCAGTTCATTTTTTTTCGCGCCCTTGTCGGGAATGAACAGCACATCCGCCTGGTTCAGGCCTGATATGGCCTGAACGGTCATGTGGTCGGGATTGCCGGCGCCGATGCCGATGACGAGAAGCTTGCGCATGGGCGAACTCCTGCCCGATCGGAACCCGTTAGTCCAGACCGCGCTGGCGCGTGTCCAGACCGCGCTGGCGCGTGTCCAGACCGCTGCTGGGTGTCCAGACCGCTTGCTCCAGACCCTTTTTGGCGCGTCCGCGGATGCGGAAGGGCTTTGAAACGCCACATTGAAACGGCTAGGGTCCTGCAGGCATTCTAGCCGAGGGGGCTTCCATGTTGCGATATGTTCTGACCGCCGTGCTGGCCCTGTCGCCCGCGCCCGCCTTCGCCAACGATTCGGTTGCCGAACTTGGCACTGGCGGCCTGATCCTGTCGCGCAGCGATGCCGTGGCGATGCAAAGCGAGGATCTTTTCATCTCGCCGGAAAAGGTCACTGTCGACTATGTCTTCCACAACAACACCGATCGCGATGTCGAGGCCATCGTCGCCTTCCCGATGCCCGAAATATCGGGCAATCCCGAAGAAATCCCGGCGATTCCCGAAAACCAGAGCGACAATTTCCTCGGCTTCGAGGTGACGATCGACGGTGCCGCCGTCAAGCCGCAGCTCGAGCAGAAGGTGTTGGCGCTAGGCATCGACATCAGCGCAGAGATGAAGGCGCAAAACGTGCCGTTCTATCCATTCGGCGATGCGGCGAAGGCGGCGCTGGCCAAGTTGCCGCAAGCGGTTGTCGATGACTGGGTCAACCGCGGCATCATCATCGAGGACACCGGCAGCGACGGCACCGAGACGACCAAGGTCTACACGCCGTTCTGGCAATTGCGTTCGACCTACTGGTGGCGCTCGACCTTTCCAGCCAACAAGGACGTTCATGTTTCCCACCATTACAAGCCGAGCGTCGGCGGCACGTCTTCAGTCAGCTTCTTTTACGACGGCAAATTCCAGGGTCAGTATGCGGCCTACAAGGCCCGCTATTGCATGGACGATACATTCGAGAGTGCGGTGCGCAAGGCGGCGAAGAACGACCCTGACGGCTACCCCAAATATGTCGAGAACCGCATCGCCTATATCCTGACCACCGGCGGCAACTGGGCCACCGGCACAATCGGAAAGTTCAAGCTGACGATCGACAAGGGCAATCCGAAAGCCCTGGTCTCGTTCTGCGGCGACAATGTCAGAAAGACCGGACCGACGACATTCGAGATGACGGCGGATAATTTCTACCCCGAGCGCGACATCGACATCCTGATCCTCGAGCCAACGGACGACAATTGATGCATGTCGCAATCTACGTTGCCATCGCCGAGAACGGCGTGATCGGGCGGGACGGCGGGCTCCCGTGGCGGCTCTCCACCGATCTCAAGCGCTTCAAGGCCGATACGATGGGCAAGCCCATCATCATGGGCCGCAAGACCTATGAGGGCATCGGCCGGCCGCTGCCGGGCAGGTTGAACATCGTCGTCACCCGCGACAAGACCTGGCGCGCCGAGGGCGTGGAGGTGGCACATTCGCTCGAAGCCGCGGTCCAACTGGCGACGGTGCGCGGGCGCCGCATGGTCGGTGTGGACGAGGTGTGCGTCATCGGCGGCGGCGAAATCTATGCCCAGGCCATGCTTCTGGCCGATCGGCTGCATGTCACCCATGTGCTGGCAGCGGTCGAAGGCGACGCGCATTTCCCGCCGATCGATCCTGATTCCTGGCGTATTGTCAGCTCGCACGACGTCCCGGCCGGGGAAAAGGACAGCCACCCGACGCGCTATTCGGTTTACGAGCGGCGTCGAGAGAGACATTGACTGAAAAAAGGGGCATTGAAGGAAGACAAAGGGTCGCGACCGGACAAATCGGACGAAGTCGGCAGCGCATCGCGTTGAAAGCGCCTCGTGGCGTCCCTATAGAAGAACAATACTGGATTTTGCGCCGTAATACCGGCGCTTGAGGGAATTCCAAGCGAAAGGACATTCATGCCCTGGAACGATAAAAGCGGCGGTGGCGGCGGCCCATGGGGCGGCGGCGGCAACAATCAGGGGCCCTGGGGGCAGGGACCAAAGGGACCGAGCGGGCCACAAGGCTCGCCTCCCGATCTCGAAGACATTATCCGCCGCGGCCAGGACCGGCTGCGGCGCGCTCTTCCGGGTGGCGGCGGCGCGAGCCCGGCCATCTTCGCGCTGATCGCGGCTGCACTTGTGGTGCTGTGGGCGTTCAAGGCGGTTTATACCGTGCAGCCCGACGAGGTCGCGGTCGAACTGCGCTTCGGCAAGCCGAAGACCGAACTGTCGCAGCCTGGCCTGCATTTCCATTGGTGGCCGCTCGAAACCGTCGAGACGGCCAAGATTTCCGAGCAGCTCGTCGATATCGGCGGCGGCGGCGCGACAAGTGGCAACACGTCCGGGCTGATGCTTACCGGCGACCAGAACATCGTCAACGTCCAGTTCTCGGTGGCCTATCAGGTCTCCGACCCGAGCGCGTATCTCTTCGATGTGTCCGATCCCGACGGCATGCTGCGGCAGGTTGCCGAAAGCGCCATGCGTGAAGCCGTCGGCCGCCGGCCGGCGCAGGACATCTTCCGCGACGACCGCCAGGGCATTGCCGCCTCGGTGCGTGAAATCATCCAGACGACGCTGGACGGCTACAAGGCCGGTCTCAACGTCAACGCCGTCTCGATCGAGGATGCGGCACCGCCACGTGAAGTGGCCGATGCGTTCGACGAAGTGCAGCGCGCCGAGCAGGACGAGGACAAGTTCGTCGAGCAGGCCAACCAGTACTCCAACCAGAAGCTCGGGCAGGCGCGCGGCGAGGCCGCACAGATCCGCGAAGACGCGGCCGCCTACAAGAACCGGGTCGTGCAGGAAGCCGAGGGTGAGGCGCAGCGCTTCATCTCGGTCTATGACGAATATGCCAAGGCGCCCGATGTAACGCGCAAGCGCCTCTACCTGGAAACCATGGAGAAGGTTCTGAAGGATTCGAGCAAGGTCATCGTCGAGCAGGGCAACGGGCAAGGGGTCGTTCCCTATCTGCCGCTGCCGGCATTGCAGCCGAAAGCGCCGGCACCCGCTGCGCCCAGTGGCGTTACGGGAGGTAACCAGTGATGGCCAACCGTCTTCCCATCATCGTCGTCGCGGCAGCGGTTATCCTGTTCCTGCTCTATTCGTCGGTCTTCGTGGTCAATGCGCGTCAGCAGGCGCTGGTGCTCAGGTTCGGCGAGATCGTCGACGTCAAGAGCGAACCCGGCATCTACTTCAAGGCGCCGTTCTCGTTCTTCGACGCCGATACGGTGCAACTGATCGAGAACCGGGTGCTGCGCTTCGACCTCGACAACATCCGCGTCCAGGTCTCGGGCGGCAAGTTCTATGAGGTCGATGCCTTCATCGCCTACCGCATCTCGGATCCGCGGGTCTTCCGCTCCGCCGTGTCCGGTCAGATCGAATTGGCCGAGGCCCGGCTCAGGACGCGTCTCGACGCTGCCTTGCGCCGTGTCTATGGTCTGCGTGATTTCGAGGCAGCACTCTCCGAAGAGCGCGGCGTGATGATGCGCGAAGTCCGCGACCAGCTCAGGCCCGATGCCACATCGCTCGGCCTGCAGATCGAGGATGTCCGCATTCGCCGCACCGATCTCACGGCCGAAGTCTCGCAGCAGACCTTCGACCGCATGAAGGCGGAACGCCTGGCGGAGGCTGCCCGGCTGAGGGCGCGCGGCAATGAAGCGGCACAGCGCATCACGGCCCGCGCCGATCGCGAAGTGGTCGAGATTGTCGCCGAAGCGCAAAAAGAGTCGGAAATCCTGCGCGGCGAGGGCGAAGCCCAGCGCAGCGCCACCTTCGCGGGAGCCTATCAGCGCGATCCGGCCTTCTTCGACTTCTACCGGTCGATGAACGCCTATGGCACGGCGCTGGACAACACCGGAACGACGATGGTGCTTTCGCCGAACTCGGAGTTCTTCCGTTTCTTCCGCAATCCCGACGGCGGCGAGGGGCCGGCAAAGCCGGCTTCGCCTGCGCCAAACGCTCCGGCGACGGCACCCGCCGCGCCGGCACAGCCCAGCACCGGCCAGTAGCGGCCGGTGCAGGATTTTCTTGCCGCCATGGGCCTGGTCCTTGTCATAGAGGGTCTGGTCTATGGCGGTTTTCCCGGCCTGGCCAGGAAACTTGCCACCGAAGTGCTGTCGCTGCCCGAGAACGCGCTGCGGATCGCCGGGCTGGCGGCGATCGTGATCGGCGTCGGCATCGTCTGGCTGGTACGAGGCGCATGACGGCTGCGATGATTTATCCTCTGCCGATAGTCATAGCCGCAAACGTGCCGTATTTTTTGCCAACATGGCGTGACGCGGCGTTTTCGTCGAAGCGCTTTTCTTTTCAAGGATACCGGGAGGCTTCTCGATGACATCCAATACAATTCTGTGCGCGGCTCGGCGGACATTCATCGCTGGCGCGGCGGCACTTCTTGTCAGCGCCGTCGCTGTCCCGTCCTTCGTGACGCCGACATTTGCCGCCGATGGACCCGCTTCGGTCGCCGATCTGGCGCAAGGCCTGCTCGGCGCGGTGGTCAACATATCCACCTCGCAGACGGTCAAGGGCACCGAAGGCCCGGGCGCCGTGCCGATGCCGCAATTGCCCGAGGGGTCGCCCTTCCAGGATTTCTTCGACGATTTCTTCAAGAACCGCGGCGGTGACAAGGACAACGGCTCGCAGAAGGTGCAGTCGCTGGGCTCCGGCTTCGTCATCGATGCCGAGCAAGGCATCGTCGTCACCAACAACCATGTCATTGCCGATGCCGACGACATCGAGGTCAATTTCTCCGATGGTGTCACCTTGAAGGCGACGCTGGTCGGCACCGACACCAAGACCGATGTCGCCGTGCTCAAGGTCGATCCGAAAGGCCACAAGCTGACGGCGGTGAAGTTCGGCGATTCCACCAAGATGCGCGTCGGCGACTGGGTGATGGCGATCGGCAATCCGTTCGGCCTCGGCGGCACGGTGACGGTCGGCATCGTCTCTGCCCGCAACCGCGACATCAATTCCGGCCCCTATGACGACTTCATCCAGACCGATGCCGCGATCAACCGTGGCAATTCCGGCGGACCGCTGTTCAACAGCGCCGGCGAAGTCATCGGCATCAACACGGCGATCATTTCGCCTTCCGGCGGTTCGATCGGCATCGGCTTCTCCATCCCCTCGCAGCTCGCGTCCGGCGTCGTCGACCAGTTGCGCCAGTTCGGCGAGACGCGGCGCGGCTGGCTGGGCGTGCGCATCCAGCCGGTGACCGACGACATCGCCGAAAGCCTCGGCATGGCGACCGCCAAGGGCGCGCTGGTCGCCGGCGTGATCAAGGGTGGCCCGGTCGACAATGGCACCATCCAGGCGGGCGATGTCGTCATCAAGTTCGACGGCAAGGACATCCATGAGATGCGCGACCTGCCGCGCGTTGTCGCCGAAAGCCCGGTCGGCAAGGCGGTCGATGTGCTCATCGTGCGCAAGGGCGTCGAGCAGACCGTGAAAGTGACGCTCGGCCGGCTCGAGGATGGCGAAAAACTCGCCAGCGGCGAGGAGGGTGGCAATACCGACCAGGACAAGAGTGACAAGGCTCCGGCCGTTTCGACGGCTTCGGTGCTCGGCATGACGGTCGGTGAACTGAACGACGAAACACGCAAGAAGTTCAGCATTGCCGCCGATGTTTCGGGCGTCGTCATCACCGATGTCACCAAGGACTCTGCCGCCGCCGAGCGCGGCATCCAGCCGGGCGAGGTGATCACCGAGATCGCACAGGAATCGGTCGCGACGCCCAAGGATGTCATGGACCGGATCGGCGCCTTGAAGGAACAGGGACGCAAGAATGCGCTCTTGATGCTGGCATCGAAGACCGGTGAGCTCAGGTTCGTGACGATCCGGATGGACTGAAGTCAGCAGCCCGCAGGCATATTGTAACATCCTATGGGATGTACTATTTTGCCTTGTGAAGCGGATCGTACTGGACACAAACGTTCTGACGGCAGGTTTGCGAAGCAGGAATGGTGCATCGTTCGCTATCTTGCAACTGGTTGCGGACCGGCGGGTTTGCCCATTGGTGACGACAGCGCTGTTTCTTGAATACGAAACCGTTCTGTCCCGACCCGAGCAAATGGCGATTCACGGGTTGTCCACTACGGATTTAGATGGACTGTTGGCCGGCTTTGCGGCCTTGGCCGAGCCGGTCGAACTGCACTTTCTCTGGCGTCCGCAATTGAGCGATCCGAAGGATGAGATGGTGCTGGAAGCGGCGATCAACGGTCGGGCGGATGCGTTGGTGACTCACAATCGCCGGGATTTTGTGGCTGGGGCAGGCCGTTTCGATGTCCAAGTCGTAAGCCCGGCTGAGTTCCTGGAAGGATTTCGAACATGAGCAAAGCGACTTATCCGTTGAAACTCCCGCTTTCGGTCAAGGAGGCGGCCATGCGCTTGGCAAAGGCCGATGGCGTGTCGCTCAATCAGTGGATCGCTTCGGCCGTGGCGCAGAAAGTTGGGGCAATGGAAACAGCGGCCGAGTTCCTGCGTCGTCGGACAGGCGATGCGTCCGCTGACGATTTTGGAAAGCTGCTTGAGCGGGTTGCTGCCGGACCTCCGCAACCTGGCGATGAGCTTCCGCCTGATCGACATTGATCAGCGACATTTCTTTCGCCAATTCTTGGCAGTCAGCCGGTAGAACACATGTCGCTTGAGCGCGGGATGGCTGTCGGGAATGCCGGGGTGGTCGAAGTCGGCGGACGGATCGGCGGTCATGGCGAGGCGTTGCATGACGGCGTGGAGCGGTGGTTGTCATAGACCGCGAAAGACACGATCTCGCCAAGGCCGAGGGTTTCGAAGTCGTGGGCCAGCCAGGCTTCCGAGGCTTCAGTGACATAGCCTTTGCCCCAGAATTCAGGCGCCAGCCGCCAGCCGATCTCGACGGTGCCGGCCGGCAGGAACGGCATATGCTCGGTTCCGGTGATGCCGACAAAGCCGATGCATTCACCGGTGGCGATGATCTCGGCGGCGGCAAAGCCATAGCCGTCGCGGTCGGTCACGCCTCGCAACTCGTCCATCTTGGCATCCGCCTGGGCGCGGTCGCGGCGGAACGGAAAGAACTCCATCACCTGTTCGTCGGAGTTGATGCGGTGGAACAGGTCGCGGTCGCGATCTTCCCAGTTGCGCAGGATCAGGCGCTCGGTACGCATTGGTTTCATTGCACAAACTCCTCCTGCCTGTAGCCTTGCACATAAAGCAGCGCGGTCAGGTCGCCATGATTGATGCGGACCTTGGCCTGTGCCGCCACCGTCGGCTTGGCGTGGAGCGCGACACCGGTACCGGCCAGGCGGATCATGTCGAGATCATTGGCGCCGTCGCCGACGGCGATGGCGTCGGCGGGCGTCAGGCCGAGGCGCGCTGAAATTTCGATCAGCGCGTCCGCCTTGGCGGCGCGGCCGAGGATCGGCTCGCCGACAAGGCCGGTGAAGCGGCCATCCTGCTCGAGCAGGCGATTGGCACGGTTCTCCTGGAAGCCGAGCATGGCGGCGATGCGCGTCGTGAAGACCTCGAACCCGCCAGACACGAGTGCCGTCCAGGCGCCGTTGGCGCGCATGGTCCGGACCAGAACACGGCCGCCCGCGGCCAGCGTCAGGCGATTGGCGACGATGCGATCGACCACGGCGGCGTCGAGGCCCTTGAGCAACGCCACCCGCTCGCGCAAAGCCGGTTCGAAGGCGATCTCACCATTCATGGATCGCGCGGTGATGGCCGCGACATGATCCTTGACGCCGATCTCGTCGGCCAGCTCGTCGATGCATTCCTGGTCGATCATGGTCGAATCCATGTCGGCGATCAGGATTTTCTTGCGGCGGGTTTCTGCCTCTTGGACGATCACGTCGACCGCCTCGCCGGCGAGTGCCTTGCGCAAGACGGCACTCGTAACGGCGGCGTCGGCTGCCTCAGGCAGGACGAGATCGCAGGCAATAGCTTCAGCCAGCCAGACAACAGCGCTTGCGCCGACCGACCGTGAGGCCATATTCGCAAGCGACAGCGACAAAGCGCGCTCAGTGGGACGGGAAACAAGCGTGGCGACGAGCGGCATGGAACATTCCGGCGGGCAGGCGGGCAAGGGCCGCGTGAAGAACGCGATCCTGATAGCCGGGCCGACCGCCAGCGGCAAGTCGGCGCTTGCGCTCGATCTGGCGGAGCACAGGGGTGGCGTGATCGTCAACACCGATTCCATGCAGGGCTATTCGGTGCTCGACGTGCTGACCGCCCGGCCGGAGGCGGCCGACCTCGCCCGCGCACCGCATTATCTTTATGGCCATGTCCAACCGGCCACCGCCTATTCCACCGGCGCCTGGCTGCGCGACGTGATGAAGCTGATCGACGACGGCACATTCTTCGAACGGCCAGTGATTTTCGTCGGCGGCACCGGGCTCTACTTCCGCGCGCTGGCCGAGGGCATTTCGGAAATGCCCGACATTCCGCAGCGGGTCCGCGACCGTTGGCGCTATGAGTTGAAGGAGCAGGGCGCCGTCAAGCTGCACAGCCTGCTGCTGCGCGAGGATTCGGCGGCCGCCATGATGCTCAAGCCAACCGACAGCCAGCGCGTCGTGCGGGCATTGGAGGTTCTCGATGCGTCTGGCCGTTCGATCCTGGAATGGCAGGCGGAACGCGGCCAGCCGCTCATCGACCGGGAAAGCGCGCGTTTCCTGGTGATCGATCCGGATCGGGCGGCGTTGGTCGCTCGCATCGACAAACGCTTCGACCAGATGCTGGACAAGGGCGCGCTGGACGAGGTCAAGCGGCTTGCAGCACTTGGTCTCGATCCCGAATTGCCGGCGATGAAAGCGATCGGCGTTCGCGAACTGCAGGCAGCGATGGCCGGAGAGATTGGCTTTCCCGAGGCAATCGAACGCGCCAAGATCGCGACCAGGCAATATTCCAAGCGGCAAACCACCTGGTTCAGGCATCAATTGGGGCCGGAATGGCTGAGGTTGCGCCCCGGTGATGATCTGGAAACCACGATCTCAGCGCTTGCTTCCGATGCAACCTGAAAAGTTTACCTGCAAGGAAAGGTTCCCGTTGTGGTTGTCCAAATTAACCCTCCGTAAGCCCGCCCATGCCATAAGATCAGTGGGCACTTTTCCAACGGGGAGCAGATGCGTTTCCACAAGGCGGAATCAGCATTTTTCGTCTTTATATTCGTGATCCTGGCCGCCGGCCTGGTGACGCTGCATGCTTACGGACTTCTGCAGTCCTTCGCCGACGAGTTGCATACGGCTTCGGGTCTGGACAAGGTCATCTATCTCAACAAGCTCTTGTTCGCGACCGGCGTGCTCCTGGCCACCGCGCTGTTCTTCGGCATTTTCTTCATCTATCCGCTGATCCGCAAACAGGCGACGGAGGAAGGCAAGCTGCGCGCCATGACGGTCTCGCTCAGCGCGCGCTCGGAAACACTCGAGCATGCGGCGTTGACCGACGGCCTGACCGGCATGCAGAACCGGCGCTATTTCGATGATGCGCTGAAGGAGTATCTCGAGGAGTTCCGGCGCATCGAAAAGCCCGTCGGTCTGATGATCCTCGATCTCGACCATTTCAAGCAGGTCAACGACACCCACGGCCATGACGTCGGCGACGAAGTGCTCAAGGCCGTCGCGAACTGTCTCAAGGACATGACGCGCTACCACGATGTGGTAGCGCGATTGGGCGGCGAGGAGTTCGCCGTGGTCACGCCCAATATGGACGCCGAGCTTCTGGGCAAGTTTGCCGAGCGCATCCGCAAGGCGATCGCCAACATGTCGGTGCTGTCAGGCAATGTCCGCCTCAAGATCACCACCAGCGTCGGGCTCGCCGTCTGGGACCGCAAGGAAACAGCGGAAGAGTTCTATCGCCGCGCCGACCGCCAGCTTTACGAAGCGAAGAGGCAAGGCCGCAACCGCGTCTGCGCCTGAAAATCCCATCACTGAATTCGTGAGGCTGGCCGTCTGGCGCCGTTTTCTGCGCTTCCGATGCTCACGGACTCAAATGTCCGCTCCGCTTCGGTTCTCGAAAACAGCACCACCCGACTCAGCCTGACGAATTCCCTGACGGGATTAACCCAGGCTTTTCCAAACGGATCTCGGAAGCCCTGACTTGGGTGCACAGACCCATCCGCCGATGTGCGTGACGCCCAAACTCAATCGTTTTGCGGGCGCAGGCCGAAGGTTGCGGGCTTGAGGCCGTAGCGCATGTCGAAATCGTCGTCCGATGGCGCGCGCGCGGCGGGTGGCTTGCGGTAGTCGGGATCGCCGGCCTGGCGGCCTGAATCGACGACCTCGGCGAAGGCCATCGCCTGCTGCGTTGATTTAGGCACGTTGCGCAGTCGTTCCACTATCGCCACCAGATCGACATCGTCGCCGGCTTTCGACGAGGCGGCCTCTTCGCGCTTGGCGGTGCCAGGAAGCAGGTGGCTCGGCAGTTTTTCGAACTTCAGCCGCATGGTCGTCGCCACGCCTTCGCCGAAGGCGATGGCTTCGCGCTGGCCCATGGAGGACAGGAAGGCAAGCGTCGAGGCGGAAGAATCGGCAATCGCCGAGCGGATGATCGCCTGGTCCTGCTCATTGGCAAGCCGCATGGCGAAAAAAGTCGAGCATTGCGACAGGATGGTCGGGTCGAGCTCGCCAGGGCGCTGGGTGACGACGCCGAGATAGCAGCCATATTTGCGGCCTTCCTTGGCGATGCGCGACAGCGCGTGCCTGGTCGGCGCGAAGCCGAGACGCGGGTCGGCCGGCATATAGCGGTGCGCCTCTTCGCACAAAAACAGAAGCTGCAGCTTGCCCTCGCTCCACAGAGCGAGATCGAAGGCCAGGCGCGCCAGCACCGAGCAGACGGAATTGACCACTTCGGAAGGCATGCCGGCCATTTCGAAGCAGGTTACCGGGCGGCCATGATGCGGCACGCGGAAGATGTTGCCGATCGTCTCGTGGATGGTGTCCTCGATCAGGCGCGAGTTGAACATGAAGCGATAACGTGGATCGGCCGCCGCCGATTCGATGCGCGTCTTCAGCGATTTGAGCGTCGGGCGATCGGTCTTGCTTTCGAGCATGCCCATGCGCTCATCGATCTGCTTGAGCAGGTCGGCGATGCGGTAAGGCACCGGCGTATCGGCGGTCAGCGCATCGCTGCCGCGCCTGATATAGGAGCCCGAATTCGGGTTGCGGTAGAGATTCTTGGCGGCCGGAATGAGGTCGCGCAAGGCGTCGATTTCTTCCGGCTCGGTCTCGCGGCCCCGGAACAGCACCTCGGCGAATTCCTCCAGCGTGAACATCCAGAACGGAAGATCCAGGGTTTTGGAATCGACCCTGACGCAGTATTCGGGCAGCGATGCAGCGAACTCGTTGTGCGGATCGAGGATCAGGATGCGCAGATCCGGCCTTGCTGCGATCGACTTGCGCAGCAGCAGCGAGACGGCGGTGGATTTGCCGACGCCGGTCGTGCCGACAATGGCGAAGTGACGCGCCAGCGTATCGTCGATGGCGATGTTGGCGGCGATCGTCTCGTCCTGCGCTAGCGTGCCGATCGTGATCGAATGACGCCCCGCGAGGTCATAGACCGCCTGCAGGTCGCGGGTGCGGATGCGATGCGCAACGGCGCCGATATGCGGATAGGTGGTGATGCCGCGGTCGAAGACCGGTTTGGCGCCGGGCTCTGCTCCGTCACGCACTTCGCCGATCAATTCGATGCTGACCTCGATGGCGTTCTGGCCCTCATTGCTCCACGCGCGGTCCGACTTACCGATTGCGTAGACCAGGCCGACGGTTCGCGTCGATCCGAGATTGATGGAAATCATCTTGCCGACCGTCCACAGGCCGGTCACCGCGCCGTCGGCGTCGTTCGCGTAGGCGCTGATGGTGGCGCGCGCGCCATCGCATTGCACGACATTGCCGAGGATGCGCTTGTCGTTCTGCTCTGCGTCGCGGCGCTCCTGCGATGTCGGTGCTCCAACGGAGGCTTCGCGTTCGACATACATGGACAGGCCAATCCCCATTTCCCTGGAACATCGATCCTACCCGAATGGGGTTAAGGCCCGATGAGGTCGGATGGTGTAGAGAGCATTAAGGGGCCCGTGAAAATTGTCGCAAGGCGGCTCTTCTCCGGCGTCTATTTTTCGCTATAATAGACATATGGATGATATAGCGAACGACATTTCCTCGACGATCGGCCGCAGGATACACGCCGAAAGGATCGTGCGGGACTGGTCCCTGGCCGAACTCGCGGAGCGTTCCGGCGTCTCGAAGGCGATGCTCAGCACGATCGAGCGGGGCAAGACCAGCCCGACGGCGGCGCTTCTGGTGCGCATCGCGTCGGCCTTCGGCATGACGCTGTCGACCTTGATCGCGCGCGCGGAATTGCAGGGCGGCGGGCTGTTGCGCGAGGCCGACCAGCCGGTGTGGCGCGATCCCGATACCGGCTATGTCAGGCGGCATCTTTCGCCGGCTTCCGACATGCCGCTGGAGCTGATCAAGGTGCATCTGCCGGCGGGCGCCAAGGTCAGCTTTCCGGCTGCTTCATACGCCTTCATCAAGCAGCAGATATGGCTGATTTCCGGGCGGCTCGAATTCGTCGAAGGTGAGACAGTGCACAGGCTTGTATCAGGCGACTGCCTGGCGCTCGGGGCGCCGTCGGACTGCACCTTCCATGCCCTGGAGCCCGGCGCCGACTATCTCGTCGCGCTGGTCAGGGGCTGACACAATGGCAAGAAGACCAAAGCGCTCCCATAATGGGGGGCCGCCTCTCGATGAGTACAAGGGCCCGCCATGGGGCAAGGACGATCCCTACATCTTTCTTGCCTGGCAGGCCGCCCATGCCAAGGCGTGGAAGGCGCCGAGCCACGAGGTGATGCTGCTGCGCATGGACAGAGCCGAGCGGCTTGGCCTGACCTATGAGGAGTACACGCTCGAGATCCTCGAGCGCGGGCGGCATCTCGGGCACGAAGACGCCGACCGCATCAGCGCCATCAAGGCGGCGCGAAAGCGACGCCGCGCGCGCCATCTGGACTGACAGCAATGCGCCCGCTTCTATCTCAATCACAGGATATCCTGCACATGAACTCGATCGAGATCGCAACCCTGAACCCGGCTGCCGAGACGCAGGACATGCTGGCCGAATTGCTGGTCGCAACGGTGGCGGCCGGCGGTTCGGTCAGCTTCATGCATCCGTTGGCGCCGCAGGCGGCAAGGACGTTCTGGGAAAAATCGCTGGCCGCGGCGGCAAGGGGCGAAAGATCGGTGCTTGGCGCCTGGGATGGCAAAAACCTGGTCGGCACCGTGACCTTGCTGCTCGATTGTCCGCCCAACCAGCCGCACCGGGCCGAGATCGCCAAACTGATGACATCAGTCGACCACCGGGGCAGGGGTGTGGGAACGCGCCTGATGCGGGCCGCCGAGAGCCTTGCGGTGGAGAAAGGCCGCACGCTGCTGGTTCTGGACACGGCGACCGAGGAGGGCGCTTCCGGCCTCTATGAGCGGCTGGGCTTCACGCTGGCCGGCGAGATACCGGACTATGCCCTGAAGCCGCATGGCGGGCTGACCGGCACGCTGATCTACTGGAAGCGGATCGGGCCAATCTCGTAACCAGTCATGCCGGCGCCGGCGCGGAGAGGCGTGACAGCAGCCACTGGCGAAAATCCTGTTCGGCACCGGTCAGGCGTGCTGTCGACGCCTTGGTCAGGAAATGCCCCGATGTGCTGGAAAGTTCATAGTCGGAAAGCCTGACCAGCGTCTTGCTGTCGAGCGCCGCATCGACCAGCGGCCGCGAGCCCAAAAGCACGCCGGCGCCGGCGCTCGCCGCCTCCATGGCGGTGACGAAACTGTCGAAGCGGTGCGATCGTCTGGGATGGCCAGCCAGTCCAGCGGCGGCGAACCATTCCGCCCACATCTCGCGCGCGCCGGCGACCAGAAGCAGCGGCAGGGAAGGCCAGTCGGCGTTGCCGGCGAGCGCAGGTGCGGCCACCGGCACGAGCCGCTCGGCGGTCAGTCTGTCGGCTTCGCGGCCGGGGAAGGATCCGTTGCCGAAGCGGATGTCGAGCACCGAGCCCGGCAGATCGTAGTCAGCAGGGCGATGGATCGTCACCAGATCGAGCTGGATGCGCGGCAGTGCCTTCGCGAGATCGGGCAGCGCCGGAACCAGCATGAGCAAGGCAAAGGAGATCGGCGCCCGGATGGTCACGGTCTGGACGGCACGCGGCTCGAACAGTTCCGCGGTGCTGTTGCCGATGGTGGCGAAGGCCGACTGGATGTGAGGCAGGTAGGCTGCTCCCTCCGGCGACAGTGCGACGCCCCGCGCCAGCCGCGAAAACAAACGTGTCTTGAGCCGCTCCTCGAGAAACCGGATGTGCTGGCTGACGGCTGCCTGGGTGAGACCGAGCTCGGCTGCCGCCGCGGTGAAATTCGACAGCCGCGCCGCCGCCTCGAAACTGCGCAGCCAGTCCAGAGGCGGCACGGGTGTATTTGTACGAGCCATTAGTATTCGGCGGTCATTGGCCAAAAAATGATAATTTGAATTATGCCTGTCGCGCGATCAACATGCAATCGAAACCCTGCGGATCAGGCTGCGGGGGACGCAATGGACAGGAACGGATCTCCATGCTCACCCAGGCGCGGATCGGCGACGAAGGCAGAACAATCGACCTTGGCTGGCAGGACGGGTCGCGCAGCCGTTTTCACGCCATGTGGCTGCGCGACAATGCGCTGGACGACAAGACGCGCAGCGCCGGCAATGGTCAACGGCTCATCACCATTCTCGACATTCCCGCCGACACCAGGATCGGCGCCGCATCGATCAAAGGCGGCGCCCTGGAAGTCAGCTTCGTGCCCGAGCAGAAGACGGTCAGCTTTCCCGCGGCATGGCTGAGCGCCAATGCCTATGATCGTGACGCAGGCCGCCAGCCCGGCTGGACAGGCGAGGCCACCGTGCGATGGACCAAGGCCTCGATGCAGAATTCGGTGCCGCGCGCCGGCTATGTTGCGGCCAGCCGCGATCGCGCTGTGCTGGGGCAATGGCTGTCGGCGGTGAAAACCTATGGCTTCGCGGTGATGGACGATCTGCCGACCGAATCCGGGGCACTGTGCAAAGTGTCCGATCTTTTCGGCTACATCAGGGAAACCAATTACGGGCGCTGGTTCGAAGTGCGCGCCGAGGTCAATCCGAACAATCTCGCCTACACGAATCTCGGCCTCCAGGCGCACACCGACAATCCCTATCGCGACCCTGTGCCGACGCTGCAGATCCTGTCCTGCATCGAAAATACGGTTGAGGGTGGCGAGTCCAGCGTCGTCGACGGTTTTGCCGTCGCGGCCGCGCTGCAGGCTGAGAACCCCGAAGGCTTCCGGCTGTTGAGTTCATGCCCGGCGCGCTTCGAATATGCCGGCTCATCGGGTGTGCGACTGCAGGCGAAGCGGCCAATGATCGAGCTCGGGCCTGATGGCGAGCTGATCTGCATCCGCTTCAACAACCGTTCGCTGGCGCCGACGGTCGATGTGCCGTTCGCCGACATGGAAGCCTACTACGCCGCCTATCGCCGGTTCGCCGAGCTGATCGAGGATCCGTCCTTCGAAGTTACGTTCAAGCTCGAAGCGGGGCAGGCCTTCATCGTCGACAACACGCGCGTCATGCATGCGCGCAAGGCGTTTTCCGGCACCGGCAAACGCTGGCTGCAGGGTTGCTATGCCGACAAGGACGGCCTGCTGTCGACGCTCGCGGCGATCGAGCACGGGTTCAAGGAGGCCGCGGAATGAGCGGCCAGGATTTGAACGCCGACACGATCGTCGAATTCATCGCCGACATTTTTGAACGCCGGGGCGCGGAATCCTATCTCGGCGAACCCGTCACCATGTCGGAGCACATGCTGCAGGGCGCCTGGTTCGCTGAAAAGGACGGCGCGCCCGATGAACTGGTCGCGGCGGCCCTGCTGCACGACATCGGCCACTACACCAGCGAGTTCGGCACCTATTCGCCCGAGGATGTCGAGGACAAGCATCATGACGAGGCCGGCGGCGAGGTGCTGGCGCCGTTCTTTCCACCTGTCATCGTCGAATGCGTCAGGCTGCATGTCGCGGCCAAACGCTATCTCTGCGCCACCGACCCGACCTATTTCGGCAAGCTCTCGCAGGCGTCGGTCCACACGTTGTCGCTGCAGGGAGGGCCGATGAACGCCGATGAGGTGGCAGAGTTCCGCAAGAACCCCTTTCACGAGGAAGCGGTCCGGGTCCGCATCTGGGACGAGAGCGGCAAGATCGCCAACATGAAGACACGAACGTTTCGCGATTACGTGCCGCTGCTGCAGCGCGTGGTGACGCAGTTCGCGGCGGATAGACCGGCGTAGTCAGTTCATCCTGGCAAGGAGGCAGGGTGCAAGCCATGCCTCCTTCATGTTGCCCGGCCGGAATGGCGGTCGCCTATCCCTTATGGTGGACCTGCTGCAGGCCGTAGACCGGCGTCGCGATGCCTGCATGCCGCGC
Organism: Mesorhizobium sp. M0243; assembly: GCF_040321775.1. NCBI lineage: Bacteria > Pseudomonadati > Pseudomonadota > Alphaproteobacteria > Hyphomicrobiales > Phyllobacteriaceae > Mesorhizobium > Mesorhizobium sp. M0243. Next base: position 23,190 of record NZ_JAMYSF010000026.1, read on the forward strand.
CTTCAATTGCAGCGACAGGAACTGCGAATAGTGGCGTGACTGGTGCAGATTGCCGCCATGGAACCACAGCGCTTCCTGTTGCGTCGGCTTCCACATGTTGCGCAACTCGCCTTCCCAGGGGCCGGGATCCTTGGTGGTGTCCGAGCCAAGGCCCCAGCATTTGCCGACCTTGTCGGCGGTTTCGCGAGATATCAGATCGGCGGCCCAACCGTTCATCGAGCCGTAGCCGGTGGCGTAGACGATGAGGTCCGCAGGCAGTTCCGACCCGTCGCTGAGCAGAACAGAGTGCTGCTTGATTTCCTCGACGTCGACGCCGCTCTTCAGCTTGATCGAACCGTCGATGACCAGCTGCGAGGCGCCAACATCGATATAATAGCCGGAGCCGCGCCGGAGATACTTCATGAACAGGCCGGATTCGTCGTCGCCCCAGTCGAGCATGAAGCCGGCCTTTTCCAGACCCTTGTAGAATGCCGCGTCGCGCTTCTTCATCTCGGCATAGGCCGGGATCTGGAACTCGTGCAGGATCTTGTAGGGCAGCGAAGCGAAGATGAGATCGGCCTTGGCGGTGGTGATGCCATTCTGCAGCGCCTGCTCCGAATAGAGCGAACCCAGTCCGATTTCCATCAACGTGTCGGACCTGGAGATATGGGTGCTCGAGCGTTGCACCATGGTCACGTCGGCACCAGCTTCCCAAAGTGCCGCAGCGATGTCATGGGCGGAATTGTTGGATCCGATGACAACGGCTTTTTTGCCGGCATAGGCGTCGGGACCCGGATGCTTCGACGAGTGGTGCTGGTCGCCCTTGAAGGTCTCCATGCCCTTGAATTTTGGCAGATTGGCCTTGCCGGACTGTCCGGTCGCCAGCACCAGCTGCTTGGGCCTCAGCGTGATGTCCTTGCCGTCGCGGTGGACGACGACGGTCCATTCCTTTTTCTTGTCGTCATAGGAAGCGCTTTTGGCCTCGGTCGAGGACCAGTAATTCAGCTCCATCACCTTGGTATACATTTCCAGCCAGTCGCCGATCTTGTCCTTGGGCGAGAAAACCGGCCAGTTCTTCGGGAAATCGATATAGGGCAGATGGTCGTACCAGACCGGGTCATGCAGGCAGAGCGACTTGTAGCGCTTGCGCCAGCTGTCGCCGGCGCGCTCGTTCTTCTCGATGATGATGGTCGGCACGCCAAGCTGCCGCAGCCGCGCGCCGAGCGCGATACCGCCCTGGCCGCCACCGATGATCACCGTATAGGGCTGCGTCTTGAAGCCGAGTTCGGCGGCTTCCCTCTCGCGTTCTTCTTTCCATGTCGGACGGTTCTTGCCCGAGCCGTGCCTGGCGCCCATCGGCCGCGCAAAGCCTGCCGGCTCCTCGTGGCCTTTCAGTCCGGCCATGGTGGTCAGCAGCGTCCAGATCTTGCCGTTCTTCAGCCTGATATGGCCGAAGCCGCGTGCCACTTCCGTCTCGAAGCTGATCCAGCCCTCGATCAGCCCGCCGCTCTCGGTCGCGTCCTCGCCCTTGGCGATTGAAAAATGCGATGGCCTGGTTTCGACAACTGGCTTTTCAGCATGTCGCGGACCTGGTCGCGGCCTTCCATGGTCTTGATGTTCCAGGTGAAGGTAACAAGGTCGCGCCAGTAGCAATCCTCCTGAAAGCAATCGACCGCCTTCTCGATGTCATTGGCAGCAAGCGCGGCGCCGAATTGATCGAGCAGGTCGGACAGTTTCTTGCTAGGGGCCGTGTTCTTGCTAGAGGGCTTGTCGAGCATCAGGTTTCCTCCCGTGAAATCCAGATCGTCATGGTGGTGGCTCCGCCGGGCTCGCCGCCGGACGATCAAGTATCGTCAGAGATGGCGGCCCTCGTCACGCCCCACCATAGTTTCCAGCGATTTCAATGGTCTATCCTATAAGTGAGATCGCCGGACAGTTTCGGAATCGCTCGGGCGCCGGAAACGAACGTTCCATTTGTGAATGCCGCGCCGGTCGCGCAAAATTGATGGTCAAATGCCGCAATGCGGTCACCGAGGCCGATGACAACCGATCGGTGAGAAGCCGGGAAGCGGTGGCGGGCAACAGGACGGTTCCCGGGATTTTCTGGATGCGGAACTCTGGAGCCCGTTATGATCATCATACCTTTTATCCAAGCGTCTTCATGTCGCTCCCTTGGCCGGCGTGGACGCGCAGCAGCAATGGCCGCGGTCATGGCCTTGAGCGCGACCCTGACCGGCCCGCTGGTGCTGCCCGGAACGCAGGCGCATGCGGCGGAAATTGCCGTTACCGTCCGCGAAAGGCTTTCGAACTATGGCGGATGGCGAACCTCCAGCCGCTTCGGCGATGTCTGGGTTCCCTCGGTCCGTACCGAATGGCGACCCTACACCGACGGCAGGTGGGTCTGGACCGACGATGGCTGGTACTGGCAGTCCACCGAGCCATTCGGCGATGTCGTCTATCACTATGGCCGCTGGGCCTATGATCCCGATTTCGGCTGGGTGTGGATCGCCGGCGATCAATGGGCGCCGGCCTGGGTGGTCTGGCGCCAGGGTGGCAACGATGTCGGCTGGGCTCCGGCACCCCCCGATGTCGACGTCGCCTTCGACGACGCCTGGTGGTGTTTCGTGCCGGTGGCGGCGATCGGCGCGGTCGATCTGGTCAGAGTGGTACGGCCTGCCACTGAGAACGTCGTCATCGCGCGCAACACGACGATCATCAACCAGACGGTCGTGGTCAACAATGCGCCGCATGTGCGGCTCGGCAACCAGGTCGTTGCGATCAATGCCGGACCCCGGCTGCAGCAGTTCCCGAAGCCCGTCATCGAATCGATCAAGGCAGCAAGAGTGGTTCCACCGCGCAAAGGGGTGTTTGCCAGTGCACGGCTCGATGCTTCCAGGGGCGCCGAGATCAAGAGGCTGGCCGGCAATGGAACGCCCGCCGCCAGGGCGGCCAATGGAAATGGGCAAACCGTGGCGGGTCATGGCGTCAAGACGCTGACCGGCGGCAAGGCCATTTCCCGCGGCGCGGTGGCTGCCAGCAATCCGGCCGTCGTGAAGCCTGGCGACGCCGTGCGCAAGCGGATGGCCGCCGGCAACGGCGCGAAGGCCGATGCGCTCAAGCTGCATGCCGACAGGACCGCGGGCGACGGACGCATCGTTGTCAAATCGTCGCCCAAACGGGGTTCGCCCAAACCGGTTTCGCCCAAGCCGGTTTCGGGGCAGCGTCCAGCACTCGGTGGCGGGCAACAAAAGCCGCATCAGCAAGCGTTGGCAATGCACATGCCCCAGCACCATGGCCCGGCAAGGGTGGCACCCCACCATCCGCCAGCGAAGATGGAGGCCAGGAAGGCGTCCAGATGCGATCCACGCGTTTCCCGCTGCAAGGCGCCGGGCTGACCACCTCGATCGTGCCGGCACGCTGTGCGCGCCGGCGCGATTTTTCCCGTTGACAGGCTGCCTTGCCCGCCCTTAGTGTCCGCCACCATGAAAACGGCACTCATTCTCGTAGGAAAGCGCGTGGGCAAGGCGGTGTAACCGCCGGGCGAAAACCCCCCATGCGCAAGACACAGGCTCCCTCGGGGGCCTTTTTTATTGCCTGAAACACGACTAAACGACCAGCAAACGCCCAATGGCGACAGTACGGGACCAGACCGATGAGCAACGGACAGAACGAGCGGCGCGAGATGACAGGTGCCGAAATGGTGGTGCAGGCGCTGAAGGACAATGGCGTCAAGCATGTCTTCGGCTATCCCGGCGGCGCTGTCCTTCCGATCTATGACGAGATCTTCCAGCAGGACGATGTCGAGCACATACTGGTGCGCCACGAGCAGGGCGCCGGCCATGCAGCCGAAGGCTATGCGCGCTCGACCGGCAAGGCCGGCGTCATGCTGGTGACCTCCGGCCCCGGTGCCACCAATGCCGTGACGCCGCTGCAGGACGCGCTGATGGATTCGATCCCGCTGGTCTGCCTGACGGGGCAGGTGCCGACCTCGCTGATCGGCTCCGACGCTTTTCAGGAATGCGATACGGTTGGCATTACCCGCCCCTGCACCAAGCACAACTGGCTGGTGAAGGACGTGAACGAGCTCGCTGCGACCATCCACGAGGCTTTCCATGTCGCGACCACCGGCCGCCCCGGTCCGGTCGTCGTCGATATCCCGAAGGACGTGCAGTTCGCCAGGGGATTCTACGTCCCGCCGCAGATCGCGCCGCGCACCAGCTACCAGCCAAAGGTCCAGGGCGACCTGGAAAAGATCAAGGCGGCGGTCGAGCTGATGGCCGGTGCCAAGAAGCCGATCATCTACAGCGGCGGCGGCGTCATCAATTCCGGCCCGGAAGCGAGCCATCTGCTGCGCGAACTGGTCGATCTCACCGGTTTCCCGATCACCTCGACGCTGATGGGCCTCGGCGCCTATCCAGCATCGGGCAAGAACTGGATGGGCATGCTCGGCATGCACGGCACCTATGAAGCCAACATGGCCATGCATGACTGCGACGTGATGATCTGCATCGGCGCGCGTTTCGACGACCGCATCACCGGGCGGCTGACCGCCTTCTCGCCGAACTCGAAGAAGATCCACATCGACATCGATCCGTCGTCGATCAACAAGAACGTCCACACCGAGGTCCCGATCATCGGCGATGTCGGCCGGGTGCTGGAGGATATGGTGCGGCTGTGGCGTGCGAGCGCCAAGGCCGACAAGAAGGCGCTCTACCCCTGGTGGGAGCAGATCGCCAAATGGCGTGCGCGCGACTCGCTCGCCTACAAGATGAACAATGACGTGATCATGCCGCAATACGCCATCGAGCGGCTCTACGAACTGACCAAGGGTCTGGACACTTACATCACCACCGAGGTCGGCCAGCACCAGATGTGGGCGGCGCAGCACTATCATTTCGAGAAGCCGAACCGCTGGATGACGTCGGGCGGGCTGGGCACGATGGGCTACGGCCTGCCGGCGGCGCTCGGCGTGCAGATCGCGCATCCCGACGCGCTGGTCATCGACATTGCCGGCGACGCCTCCGTGCAGATGACGATGCAGGAGATGAGCGCGGCCGTGCAGCACGACGCGCCGATCAAGATCTTCATCCTGAACAACCAGTATATGGGCATGGTGCGGCAGTGGCAGCAGTTGCTGCACGGCAACCGGCTGTCGCATTCGTACACCGAGGCGATGCCGGACTTCGTCAAGCTGGCCGAGGCCTATGGCGGCCACGGCATTCGCTGCGAGAAGCCGGACGAGCTGGACGACGCGATCAAGGAGATGATCTCGGTCAGGAAGCCGGTGCTGTTCGACTGCCGCGTGGCGACGCTCGCCAACTGCTTCCCGATGATCCCGTCAGGCAAGGCGCACAACGAGATGCTGTTGCCCGACGAGGCGACCGACGAGGCGGTGGCCAACGCCATCGACGCCAAGGGCAGGGAACTGGTGTAGCCGGCAGAACCAAGGCAGGGCTGTCGCGAGAAAGCCCTGCGCAAACAGAGAATTAGCTCAAGAGCTTGAAAAACGAGATTCATGTCATGAACGCACAGCTACAACCGACCGGCTCCGCCTATTTCATCGCCAAGGAGACGGAAAAGCCGGAAAACCACACGCTTTCCGTGCTGGTCGACAATGAGCCGGGCGTGCTTGCCAGGGTCATCGGCCTGTTTTCCGGGCGCGGCTACAACATCGAGAGCCTGACCGTCTCCGAGACCGAGCATGAAAAACACCTGTCGCGCATCACCATCGTGACGCGCGGCACGCCGCATGTGCTGGAGCAGATCAAGCACCAGCTCGAGCGCATCGTGCCGGTGCACCGCGTCGTCGACCTGACCGTGCGTTCGCATGAATCCGGCCAGGAACGGCCGCTTGAGCGCGAACTGGCGCTGGTCAAGGTCGCCGGCACCGGCGAGGCCCGCGTCGAGGCGTTGCGGCTGGCCGATGCGTTCCGCGCCAGCGTCATCGACGCCAACACCGAGCATTTCATCTTCGAGATCACCGGCAAAGGCTCCAAGATCGACCAGTTCATCGCCATCATGAAACCGCTCGGCCTGGTCGAAATCTGCCGCACCGGCGTGGCAGCGTTGAACCGCGGCCCGCAGGCGATGTAGGACTTCGGCGGGGCTGGCGCCGAACGCGTCAGCCAGCTTCCACAGTGAGGCCATCCGTAGCCTTTGCGGGGTCGCCGAGAAGAGACAAGATGCTGACTTGTCAGGGAAGATATCCATGTCGCTCGACGCATTCCTTGCCCTGCTTGTCTACGCCTTCGTGACGTCGATCACGCCGGGGCCGAACAATCTCATGCTTCTGGCATCGGGCGTGAATTTCGGCCTCGTCAGAACCGTTCCGCACATGCTGGGCATCAGCATGGGTTTCCTCGTGCTGCTGCTTGCCGTCGGTCTTGGCCTCGGCGCTGTGTTGACGGCGTTTCCGGCGCTGCATACCGTGCTCAAGATCGCCGGCGGCGCCTATCTTTTGTACCTCGCCTGGAAGATCGCCATGTCGCGCACGCTGACCGGCAAGGGCGAGACGAAAGCGCGGCCCATGCGCTTCATCGAGGCAGCCGCATTCCAGTGGGTCAATCCCAAGGCGTGGGTGATGGCGATCACCGCCATGGCCGTCTATGCCAATGCCGAGCACCCGTTCCTGTCGGTGGTGTTGATCGCCGTGGCTTTCACCATCGTCAATTTGCCGAGCGTCTCGGTGTGGGCTGGGTTCGGCACCGCACTGCGCGGTTTCCTGTCGGACCCGGTGCGGCTGAAATGGTTCAACATCGCCATGGGCGTGCTGCTGGCGGCGACGCTTTGGCCGATGCTGAGGTAGGCCCGGGGCGCATCATCTGATCTTTGAGGGACAGGATCCGGAGTCTCGGGCGTACCGCCCAGATCGGGATTGAGCCCGTGTTGCACATCCGTTGTGCAGTGCACATTAAATCTTCGTAATGCCGCCTTTTGGCCCTTTTCCGACAAAGGCGTGTCCTATCTATTCGGCGAAATCGCGGCAGTGAGCCGTGAGTTGCGCTAGAATACGACCACCTGGTTATGGCGTGTCGGACAGAGAGGGCCTTTTGTCGATGCGTGGAAAAGTCATTCTTTCATTGCTTGCGGTCGCCTGTGTCGGCGCGGCCTGGCTCTATCTGTCTCCGGACACGCTGAGCAGAGTTCAGCAGCTTATCGGCGCAAAGCAGGTCGCGGCCGCGGACAAACCGACCACCGACAAGCCGGCAACGGGGGGCAAGTCGGCAGGTGGCGGCAGCGGCGCCCGCTCGGCCTCCATCCTCTCGGCCGTCGCTTCGACAGCCGATTTCCCGATCCGGCGCTACGCCATCGGCTTCGTCTCCTCTCCAGCCGTCGTCAACATCAACGCGCGGGTGTCCAGCCAGATCGTCTCCATCGATGTCAAGGACGGGCAGATGGTCAGGGTCGGCGACGTTCTGTTTTCGCTCGATGACCGGGCGCTGAAGGCGCAGCTTGCCAAGGATCAGGCGGCGCTCGCCAAGGATCAGGCGATGCTCGCCAGCTCGCAGTCGGATCTTCAGCGCGCGAAGGATCTGGTCGCCAAGCAGGCCGGCACGCAGCAGACCTACGACCAGGCCGTCGCCGCGCAGAAGGCTGCCGCAGCGACTGTCGATGCCGACAAGGCGACAATCGACGCCGACAATGTCCAGCTTGGCTTCGCCACGATCACGGCGCCGATTTCCGGCAGGCTGGGCGCAGTCAGCGTCGCCGTCGGCGATCTCGTCACCGTCAGCAATGGCAACAGCAGCACGGCCACTCCGCTGGTGACCATCACCCAGATGGACCCGCTGCAGGTCAACTTCAATCTTCCCGAGAGCAACCTGGCTTTGCTGCACAAGGCGCTTGCCAACCCGCAGCAGGGCGCGGTGACACTGACCAAGGACGGCGACCCGACGCCGATCGGCAAGGGCACGCTCGATTTCGTCGACTCCAGCGTCGACACCGCGTCGGGCACGATTGCCACGCGGGCAAGCATTCCCAATGCGGACCTTTCGCTATGGCCCGGCCAGTATGTGAATGTCGTGCTCGACGCCGGCATCATGCCGCAGATGACATCGGTTCCGACCGTCGCGGTGCAGCCAAGCCAGAAGGGGCAGTTCGTCTATGTGGTCAAGCCGGACAACACGGTCGAGATGCGGCCGGTGCAGGTGGCGCTGACCGAAGGCGACAACAGCGCCATCAGCCAGGGGCTGAAAAGCGGTGAGAAGGTCGTCACCGAAGGCCAGACGAGGCTGAAGGACGGCGCGGCGGTGCATGAGGGCAAGGCCACGGCGAATGCTGCTCCCAAGGTGGCCGAGGCGACCAACGCCGGCGAGGCGGCCCAATGATCTCCGAATTCTGCATACGCCGACCCGTCGCCACCCTTCTGATGTCGTTCGCCCTTGTGCTGGGCGGGCTGTTCGCCTACAAGTTCCTCCCGGTGGCCGCACTGCCCAGCGCCGAATTCCCGGTGGTCAATGTCTCGGCTTCGCTGCCCGGCGCCTCGCCGGAAACCATGGCGACATCGGTGGCGACGCCGCTGATCAAGCAGTTTGCCACCATCGCCGGCATCGATTCGATCTCGACCACGAACTCGCTTGGCCAGACCTCGATCGCCATCCAGTTCGTGCTCAACCGCGACATCGATGCGGCGGCGGCCGATGTGCAGGCGGCGATCGCGCGCACGCAGAAATCATTGCCGCCGCAGATGACGGCGCCGCCGAGCTATCGCAAGGTCAATCCGGCCGACGCGCCGATCCTTTTGATGTCGCTGGTCAGCGACACGGTTCCGCTGACCGATCTCGATGCTTTCGCGGAAAATGTCATCTCGCCGTCGCTGTCGACCATCGACGGCGTGGCGCAGGTCTCGATCTTCGGCCAACAGAAATACGCGGTGCGCATCCAGATCGACCCGACCGCGCTTGCCGCGCGCGGCATCTCGATCGATCAGCTGCAGGCGGCGGTCGCCTCGGCCAACAGCAACACGCCGCTGGGCGTGCTGCAGAACGACAAGCAGCAGCTCACCATCACCGCCAACACGCAGCTGACCGACGCCGCCGGCTTCTCCAACATCATCATCGCCACCAAAAACGGTCATCCCGTGCGGCTGGGCGAGGTGACCCGCGTGGTCGATTCGGTGCAGACCACCACCACCGCAAGTTGGTACGATGGCACCCGCGCGATCATCATGGCCGTGCAGCGCCAGCCCGATGCCAACACTGTCGACGTCGTCGACAAGGTCAAGGCGATGCTGCCGTCCTTCAAGGACCAGATGCCGGCCGCCGCCGACATCAAGCTGCTTAACGACCGCTCCAGTTCGATCCGGCAGGCGGTCAGCGACGTGCAGTTCACGCTGTTGCTCACCATTGCCCTGGTGATCATGGTGATCTTCGTGTTCCTACGCCGGGTGACGGCGACCATCATCCCGGCCGTGGCTGTGCCGATCTCGCTGATCGCCACGCTCGGCGCGATGTTCCTGTTCGGCTTTTCCATCGACAACATATCGCTGATGGGCCTGACGCTGGCGGTCGGCCTCGTCGTCGACGACGCCATCGTGATGCTTGAAAACATCTTCCGCCATATGGAGGAGGACGGGCTGTCGGCCTTCGACGCATCGCTGAAGGGCGCGCGCGAAATCGGCTTCACCATCATCTCGATCTCGATCTCGCTGGTGGCGGTGTTCATCCCCGTGCTGCTGATGGGTGGCGTCATCGGGCGCATCTTCAACGAGTTCGCCGTCGTGGTGACGGTCGCCATCCTGGCGTCGATGTTCGTGTCGCTGACGCTGACGCCGATGCTGTGCTCGCGGCTGCTGTCGGTGACCAAAGCCGACCGTGACAAGCATGGCCCCGGTCATAAGCAGGACCTCGTCACCCGCGGCTACGACAGGGTCTTGAGCTTCTGCCTGCGCCACACCTTCCTGGTGTTCCTCGTCTTCGTCGGCACCGCGGCAGCGTCGGTGTGGCTGATCCAGACTTCGCCGAAGGGTTTCTTCCCGCAGGAGGACATCGGCCAGATATCGGTGACCACCATCGCACGTCAGGACATCTCTTTCGATGCCATGTCCAGGCTGCAAGGACAGGTCGCCAGCGTCTTCTCGCATTCGCCCTATGTCGCCCATGTGGCGTGGTCGGCGGGCAGCGGCAACAATGCGCTCAATCAGGGGCAGCTTTTCGTCCAGCTCAAGGGCAAGGACCAGCGCCCCGATATCGAGAAGGTGCTTTCGGATCTGCGCAAGCAACTGGCCGGCGTGGCGGGCATCGAGACCTACATGCAGCCGGTGCAGAATTTGAGGCTGGGCTCGCGGTCGTCGGCAAGCGCCTACCAGCTCGTGGTTCAGGGCCTTGATACCGGCCTGACCGATATTTGGGCGCAGAAACTGAACGACGCGATGGCGGCCGACCATGCGAACTTCACCGACGTCACCAGCGACCTGCAGAACAATGCGTTGCAGGCGACGCTGGTGGTGGATCGCGACAAGGCCGCCCAGCTCGGTATCGATACCGACACGTTGCGCTCCGCCCTCTATGGCGGGTTCGGCACCGACCAGGTTTCGACAATCTTCGGTTCGGCCGACAGCTACGAAGTCATCACCGAGCTCGATCCAAAGATCGAGTGGTCGCCCGAGCGGATGCTGGCCATCCAGATGAGGACGGCGAGCGGCAGTCTGGTTCCGCTCGGCGCCTTCGCCCGGGTCGATCGCACGGCCGGCGCCCTGACTGTCAACCAGCTCGGCCAGCTTCCAGCCGTGACCATCTCCTACAATCTGCCGCAGGGCGTGGCGCTGGGCGACAGCGTGACGCGCATCAATGCGCTGAAGGAGCAGATCGGCATGCCGACGGTGATCTCGACCACCTTCGCCGGGACGGCCAAGACCTTCCAGGATTCTCTTGCCAACCAGGGTTTTCTGGTCGGCGGCGCAATCCTGACCATCTACATCGTGCTCGGCATCCTCTACGAGAGCTTCATCCACCCGCTGACAATCCTCACCGGCCTGCCGTCGGCTGTGCTCGGGGCGGTTGTTGCCTTGCGCTTCGCCGGTATGGATCTGTCTGTCATCGCGGTGATCGGCATCCTGATGCTGATCGGCATCGTCAAGAAGAACGGCATCATGATGGTCGACGTCGCGCTTGAACTGCGACGAGACGGCATGTCCGCGACCGAGTCGATCCACAAGGCCTGCCTGATGCGGTTCAGGCCGATCATGATGACGACGCTGGCGGCACTGATGGGCACATTCCCGATTGCGCTCGGCACCGGCGCCAGCGCCGAACTGCGCCAGCCGCTGGGCGTTGCCGTTGTCGGTGGTCTGCTTGCCTCGCAGGCGCTGACCCTGTTCGTGACGCCGGTGATCTATGTCTACATGGAGAATTTCTCTGGCTGGCTGGTCGGGCTTTGGTCGAAGCGCAAGGGCGAGCCAGGCCCGGTCGAAGCGGGGGATCAGCCGTCGCTATTCGAAGCCAGGGAAGACATGCTGCCCGAACCGCAGCGGGCGGCGGCCGAATGATGTGACAGGGCCAGCGCCATGTGCCGTTGGCCCAAGCCGTTGCGCTTGCGGCGGCATCACTGGAAACGTAGTTTGCGGCCATGTCACACGATCATGACCACGACAACGAACTCGATCCGTTTGCCGCCCGCGTCCGCGCGCTGGAAACCATCCTCACCCAAAAGGGGCTGATCGATCCGGCGGCGATCGACGTCATCGTCGATACCTACGAGACGAAAATCGGCCCGCGCAACGGCGCCAGGGTGGTGGCGAAGGCCTGGAGCGATCCCGCCTATGCCGAATGGCTGAAACGCGATGCGACGGCGGCGATCGAATCGCTGAGCTATACCGGGCGGCAGGGCGAGCACATGCAGGCGGTGTTCAACACCGAGGAGACGCACAATCTCGTCGTCTGCACGCTGTGCTCCTGCTATCCGTGGTCGGTGCTCGGCCTGCCGCCGGTCTGGTACAAGGCGCCGCCCTATCGTTCGCGTGCCGTCATCGATCCGCGCGGCGTGCTGGAGGAGTTCGGGCTGACGCTGCCGGCGGACAAGAAAATCCGCGTCTGGGATTCGACCGCCGAGCTGCGCTATCTCGTCGTGCCGATGCGGCCCGAAAATACCGAAGGCTGGAGCGAGGAGCGGCTGGCGGAGTTGGTCAGCCGTGATGCGATGATCGGGACCGGCTTGGCCCAAAGACCTGAAATAGAGGGGCAGCCGGCATGAACGGGCCGCAGGATCTCGGCGGACAAATGGGGTTCGGTCCCGTCGCGCCCGAACAGGACGAGCCGTATTTTCATGCCGCATGGGAGAGGCGGGCGCTCGGCGTGACGCTGACTGCCGGCGCCATGGGAGCCTGGAACATCGACGAGAGCCGGCATGCGCGGGAATCACTGCATCCGGCCGACTATTATGCCTCCAGCTACTACGAGATCTGGATCAAGGCGCTGGAGGTGCTGCTCAAGCGCCATGGGTTTGTCAGCGAGCGCGACTTGGCTGAGGGCCGAGCGATTGATCCGGCTGCGACACCGAAAAGGGTGCTGAAGGCGGAAAACGTGCCTGCCGTGCTGGCCAAGGGCGGGCCTTGCGACCGGCCTGTGGCACAGCCAGCGCGGTTCAAGGCCGGCGATCCTGTACGGACCAAGAACTTCAACCCGACCGGCCACACGCGGCTGCCGCGCTACGCGCGCGGCAAGCAGGGTACAATCGAGGCCGTGCGCGATGGGTTCGTGTTCCCCGACAGCAACGCGCATGGCCACGGCGAAAACCCGCAATGGGTCTACACCGTGTTTTTCGAAGGATCGGAAATCTGGGGCGAGGGCGCCGACCCGATGCTTGTTGTGTCGATCGATGCCTGGGAGAGTTATCTTGAGCCGGCGTGACTCGGACATGGCCGAGCTGCCGCCGGGCGTCGATGCGCCGGTGTTTGCCGAGCCATGGCAAGCCGAGGCGTTCGCTATGACGGTGGCGTTGCACGACAAGGGCCTGTTTTCGTGGGGCGAGTGGGCGCAGGCACTGTCGGAAGAGGTGAAGAGACCGGGCGCCGCAGTGGACGGCCATGATTATTACGAACATTGGCTGGCGGCGCTGGAAAGCCTGCTTGCCACCAAAGGGCTGGCCGCGAAGTCGGATGTCGACGCTATGGCTGAAGCCTGGGAGCGCGCCGCGCATGCCACGCCGCACGGCAAGCCGATCCTGCTGGAAAACGATCCCCAGCCGATTCGATAAGGTGTGGGGCGAGCTTGTATGTTCCCTTTACGTTCTTGTCTGCGCCTGATAGCCTGACCCGTCGGCGGCATTGAAGCGTCCCGGCGCATCGATGATGGTGGCCGCTGTCTTGTCTTTCCCTTGCGAATCCGGTCTCTCGCGCTGATGGAATTCTCTCCCCAACAGGACGACGCGCTGAAGGCGGTCGCCCAATGGCTGAAGACCGGCCAGCCGCAGCTGTTCCGGCTGTTCGGCTATGCCGGCACCGGCAAGACGACCTTGGCGCGGTATTTCGCCGAACATGTCGACGGCCAGGTGCAGTTCGCCGCCTTTACCGGCAAGGCGGCGCAGGTGCTGCGCTCCAAGGGTGCAGTCAATGCGCGCACCATCCATTCGCTGATCTATCGGCCGAAGGGCGAGGAATCGGTATCGGACGAGGTCACCGGCAAGACGTCGATGTCGCCGACCTTCTCGCTCAACCGCCAGAGCCCGATTACGCGGGCGAAACTGGTCGTCATCGACGAATGCTCGATGGTCGACGAGCAGCTCGGCCGCGACCTGATGAGTTTCGGCACGCCGATCCTGGTGCTGGGCGACCCCGGCCAGCTGCCGCCGATCTCGGGCGGCGGCTTCTTCACCGACCACGAGCCGGATTTTTTGCTGACCGAAATCCACCGGCAGGCGCGCGACAACCCGATCCTGCGGCTGGCGCTCGATGTGCGCGAGGGCCGTGAATTCATGCGTGGCGACTATGGCACGGCGCAGGTGATCGGCAAGGAAGACGTCACCCAGGAGCTGGTGCTGAAGGCGGACCAGGTGCTGGTCGGCACCAACCGCACGCGTCGCCGCTACAATCAGCGGCTGCGCGAGCTCAAGGGCTTCAACGCCGATTATCCGCAAGCCGGCGACAAGCTGGTCTGCCTGCGCAACGATCCGGCCAAGGGCCTGCTCAACGGCTCGCTGTGGAAGGTGATGACCTCGTCGCGCGAGACGGTGAAGCCCGGCATCAACCTTCTGGTGTCGCCGGAAGAGGACGATCCGGATCGTGGCGTCGCCAAGATCAAGCTGCTCAAGGCGGCGTTCGAGGATCCCGATGCCGATATCCCCTGGCAGCAGAAGAAGCGCTTCGACGATTTCGACTATGGCTACGCCCTGACCGTGCACAAGGCGCAGGGCTCGCAGTGGAACGAGATTGTGCTGTTCGATGAAAGCTGGGCCTTCAAGGAAACCCGCCAGCGCTGGCTCTACACCGCCATCACGCGGGCGGCCGAACGGCTGACGATCGTCAGGTAGGGGCTCCGGATGCTGTTGCCCCGATAGGCTGTGCGGCAAGCCATTGCCAGGCGGCAGCCTCGTCCTCCGCCCTGAAATGCCTGATTTCGATGGGCGGTGAGGACGGCAGAAAGCGTTGTGCGTCCGCTATCCAGTCCGGTTCGCCGATGGTTGCGCAACGGCCGACATGTTCCAATGCATGAATGGCACCCTGCTTCAGGGTCTCGTCCGCGATGTCGGCCCAGTCGACGCCATCGTGGTCGACGAGGCGCACCAGCACATCGATGCGCGGGTGCAGGGCATAGGCTGCCTCCAGCAGCCCGAAAAGATTTTCACCGTCGGCCGCGGAAACGTGCCCGACGACATCGATGGCGAAAAGGTCGTCGCGGCTGGTCTCGATACGGCGGATTGCCGGAACCTCATCGAGAAAATTCATCGGTGCGTCCTTTCCCGGGTTCGCTCATCAGGCTTGGAACACGCGAAACCCCCAGTCTGTTCCCACCAAAGGCATTACTGTTCCCGTCAAAGGCATTATAGGTGGGCGCGTTGAATGATTTCCGAGGCCACCCGCATGCCTGCAAAGCTCTCCGTCAACCTCAATGCCATCGCCATGCTGCGCAACCGGCGCGACCTGCCGTGGCCAAGCGTGACCGGCCTCGGCCGCATTGCGCTGGCGGCCGGAGCGCATGGGCTGACGGTGCATCCACGCCCCGACGAGCGGCACACAAGACACTCCGATCTGCCTGAGATTCGGTCGCTGATCGACGACGAGTTTCCGCGCGCGGAATTCAACATCGAGGGCTATCCGACCGAGGATTTCCTGGTGCTTGTGGAAAAGCACCAGCCCGAACAGGTGACTTTGGTGCCGGACGATCCGGCCCAGGCGACATCGGACCATGGCTGGAACTTCGCCACCCGGGCCGCGTTCCTCACACCGATCGTCAAGCGTCTGAAAAAGGGGGGCTTTCGCGTGTCGCTGTTTTCCGATCCGGACCCCGATTGGGTGGCGGCCGCCCGCGATGTCGGCGCCGACCGTATCGAACTCTATACGGGTCCATATGGTAGCTATCACACAGATTCCGCCAAAGCGGCCAAGGAGCTGGAAAGACTGGGAAAAACCGCCGACGCCGCGCTTGCTGCCGGGCTTCAGGTCAATGCCGGGCACGATCTGGTGGTCAGCAATCTGCCCGCACTTGCCAAGCGCATTCCGGCATTGGCCGAAGTGTCGATCGGACATGGGTTGACAGCCGACGCGTTGGAGTAT
Source organism: Mesorhizobium sp. M0243 (assembly GCF_040321775.1). Classification (NCBI taxonomy): domain Bacteria; kingdom Pseudomonadati; phylum Pseudomonadota; class Alphaproteobacteria; order Hyphomicrobiales; family Phyllobacteriaceae; genus Mesorhizobium; species Mesorhizobium sp. M0243. The sequence continues at coordinate 38,875 of NZ_JAMYSF010000026.1, forward strand.
GGCATGGCCGGCACGGTGGGTCGGTTCCTCAAGGCCTGCGGATGGTAGCGATGGCAGCCTCGCGTGGCAGGCATGGCAGCCATTACGCGACGGCACTTGATATTGCATTGCAGCAAGCGTAGAGCACCGCGCGCTTATCGGAGTGTCGTCCATGGCCCTTACCAATACTGGTAGTGAGGCAGAACCCGTCGAACAATCGAGCCATTCGGAAGTCGAGCAGCACAGCACCAAGGTTCTGATGCTGGGCGCGCTCGGTGTCGTCTATGGGGATATCGGCACCAGCCCGATCTACGCCTTTCGCGAGGCGCTGGTGGCGTCGTCGGGCGGACAAGTCGCCCAGCGCGGCGATATTCTGGGCGTTTTGTCGCTGATCATCTGGTCGCTGACGATCATCGTCACCATCAAATACATCATGTTCGTGCTGCGGGCGAACAACCGCGGCGAGGGCGGCGTGCTGTCGCTGATGGCGCTGGCGCGCGGCAGTTTCCCCAAGCGCTCGGCGCTGATGCTCGGCATCGGCATTGTCGGGGCATCGCTTTTCTTCGGTGATGCCGTCATCACGCCGGCGATATCGGTGCTGTCGGCGGTTGAGGGCATGAATGTCGTCACGCCGACCTTCCAGCCCTATGTCGTGCCGCTGACATTGGTCATCCTTGCCATGGTGTTTGCGGTGCAACGTTTCGGCACGGGGGGTGTGGGGCTGGTCTTCGGTCCCGTGACGGCGGTGTGGTTCCTGGCGATCGGCCTTTCCGGCCTCAACCACATCATCGCCGATCCGGAAATCCTGTGGGCGATCAGCCCGCACTACATCGTCGCGTTTCTGATCAATTCGCCCGACGTCGCTTTCGTGACCATCGGCGCCATCTTCCTCGCCGTCACCGGTGCGGAAGCACTCTATGCCGATCTCGGGCATTTCGGCCGCAAGCCGATCGTGCTCGCCTGGCTGTGGGTCGTGTTCCCGTGCCTGCTGCTGAACTATGCCGGGCAGGGTGCCTTCGTGCTGGCCAAGAACGGCGTCGTCGGCCATCCTTTCTTTGAGATGAACGAAGGCTGGACGCTGATCCCGATGGTCGTGCTGGCGACCGCCGCGACGGTCATCGCCAGCCAGGCGGTGATCTCGGGCGCCTTCTCGCTGACCAGGCAGGCGGTGCAGCTCAACATGCTGCCGCGCCTTGAAATCCTGCACACCTCGGAGAAACAGTCCGGCCAGATCTACATGCCGCGCGTCAACCTGCTGCTGGCGCTGGTGGTGATGATGCTGGTCGTCGGCTTCGGCGAATCCAGCAGGCTGGCGTCGGCATACGGCATCTCGGTGACCGGCAACATGCTGGTGACCACAGTGCTCTTGTTTGTGGTCATGACGCGGATTTGGAAATGGCGGCTGTGGGTGGCGGTCGCCATGACGGCGCTGTTCGGCTTCATCGACGTCGGCTTTTTTGCCTCCAACATCGTCAAAGTGTTCGAGGGCGGCTGGGCCTCGCTGGCCGTGGCCTTCACCATCGTGCTGGCCATGTGGACCTGGGTGCGCGGCAGCCGCTATCTGTTCGACAAGACCCGCCGCAACGAAATCCCGCTCGATTTCCTCGCCGGCAATCTCCTGAAGAAAAAGCCGCAGCTGGTGTCCGGCACCGCGGTGTTCCTGACGAGCGATCCACTCAGCGCGCCAACCGCGCTGATGCACAGCCTGAAGCACTACAAGGTGCTGCACGAGCAGAACGTCATCCTTTCGGTGGTGACCGCGCCGCAACCGGTGGTGCCCGACAGCGACCGGGTCAAGATGGAGACGGTCAACGAGCTGTTCATGCGGGTGACGCTGACCTTCGGCTACATGGAGCAGCCGAACATCCCGCGCGCGCTGGCGATCTGCCGCAAGCAGGGCTGGAAGTTCGACATCATGACGACCTCGTTCTTCCTGTCACGGCGTTCGCTCAAGGCCTCGCCCAATTCCGGCATGCCGGTGTGGCAGGATCGGCTGTTCATCGGCCTGGCGCGCACGGCGGCCGATGCGACGGAGTATTTCCAAATCCCGACCGGGCGCGTGGTCGAGATCGGCACGCAGGTGGCGATCTAGGACATGTCCTGGCGGATCGGCGAATGGACTGTGCTTCACGGCACAGTCCATGTCACTCCGCTTCAACCGGCCAGCGCGGCCTTGTTTGCCTCGAGGAACTGCTTCAGCGTCTTCGACTTCCGGCCGGAAAGCGTCTCGACCGCGTCCGTCACCATGGCGATGCGGCCGGAACGCGTGTTGGCGTCGAACGACACGATGATGCGGGCAAAGTCCTCGGGAACGCCAGCCGCCTTCACGCCCTCGGTCAGGGCTTCATCCGGAACCTGCACGACATCTAGCGGCTTGCCGGTGACCTCGCTTACCAGGGCCGCAATCTCCGCGGTGGTGTAGGCCTGCGGGCCGGTCAAGGTGTAAGTCTTGCTTTCGTTCGAAACGGTAACGAGGCCGGCGGCAATCGCTGCCGCCATGTCGTCGCGCGCACCGTGCGCCATGCGGCCGTCGCCGGCGGACGTATACCAGTGTCCCGAGGCAATGGCCTGCGGCAGGGCCATGAACAGGTTCTCCTGGTACCAGCCGTTGCGGAAGATCGTGTAAGGGATGCCGCTCGCCTTGATCGCCTGCTCGGTGCCGTAGTGATCATTGGCAAACAGCACCGGCGAAACCGGTTCTGGATTAGGCATCGAGGTGTAGAGAAGGTGGGAAACGCCGGCCTTCTTCCCGGCGGCAACCGCGTTCTCGTGTTGCCTCAGGCGCTTGCCGTGAAGCAGGTCGATCTCGCCGGTCGAGATGATCAGCACCCTGTCGGCGCCCTTGAACGCAGACTCCAACGATAGTGTGTCGTCGAAGTCAGCCGCCCTTGTGATGACGCCTCGGGCCGCCAGGCCGGCGAGGTTTTCCGGATTGCGGGTGGTGGCGATGATCCGTGCCGCTGGAACCTTGAACGTGTCCAGCAGATGGTTGATGACGCCGCGGCCGAGCTGGCCGGAAGCGCCGGTGACGAGAAGGGTTTCGGTCATGGAAGATCCTGACATTGCGCCGCTAAGGCGGCTCGAGTGGCAGTCTCAAAAAGAGACCAGCACTAAAATAGGAATTGACCCTGGGCCGTAAAGAAGGCAGTTTTTCGGGAGGTAGGCAGGCGCAGGGAACCAGCGGTGGACAGCAAGATCGTCAATCTGAGATCGAAGATGGAGGTCTACAAGGCGATCTCCGGCGGCGGCAATTTTGCAAATTGTCCAGTCCGCGATGTCATCCAGGGGGTGAGCGGCAAATGGAGCTCGCTGCTGATGATGGCGCTGGCCGAAAAGCCCTATCGGTTTGGCGAATTGCGGCGGCTGGTGCCCGATATCTCACAGCGCATGCTGACGCAGACGCTCCATGATTTGCAGCGTGACGGCTATGTGCATCGCGAAGTGTTCCCGACCAAGCCGCCGAGCGTCGAATACAGCCTGACCGATCTCGGGCATTCGATGTTCGGCGCCTTGCATCAGCTGATCCTATGGGCCGAACTCAATCATGACGCGGTGCGCGACGCGCGTTCCGGCTTTGATGCCATGCAGGCTTGAACGGCAGTTAAAACCCGCGGCTTGATTTCGTCGGGCGGCTGAAGGATTGTCCCGGCCAGTTCGGCTTGGGGGCATTGGCATTTCCTACGACATAGCAATTGCCGGCGCCGGGCCGGCGGGATTGGCCATGGCGCTCTATCTCAAGCGTGCCGGGCATCGGGTCACGGTCTTCGAGCGCTTCGATGAGCCGAAGCCGGTCGGCTCCGGGCTGATTCTGCAGCCGACAGGGCTGACGGTCCTGGCCGATCTTGGCCTGCTTGACGACATACTCGCGCTGGGCAGCCGTATCGACCGCCTGCATGGCGCCGATGCTTCCACGGGCCGTACGGTGCTCGATGTCCGCTACGATGCGCAACGCGGTGGCCGCTTCGGGCTGGCGGTGCACCGGGCGGCCTTGTTCGGCGTGCTTTTCCGCGCCGCGCAGCGCGAGGCGATCGCCATCGAGACCGGCGTCGAGATCGAGGCTCTGGAGACCGGCGAACGGGCGACGCTGATATGCGGCAACCGACGAAGGGCAGGGCCGTTCGACCTCGTCATCGACGCCAGCGGTTCGCGCTCGAAACTGCGCCGCGCGAGCGCTCCAGGCGAGCCAAGAGCACTCACCTATGGCGCGTTCTGGGCCTCGCTTGGTTGGCGCGGCGACGGTTTCGATGAGCATGCGCTGCTGCAACGCTACGACAAAGCGAGCGTGATGATCGGCGTGCTGCCGGTCGGCCGGCCGCAGCCGGGCGCTGAAAAGATGGCGGCCTTCTTCTGGAGCCTGAAGCCGTCGGATGCCGATGAGGTGCGCGTCCGCGGCCTGAACGCCTGGAAGGAAAGGGTGGTCCGGCTGTGGCCACAGAGCGAGGCGTTCACCAGCCAGATCGACAGTTTCGACCAGCTCTCGCTGGCCCGCTACGGCCACCACACGATGAAGCTCCCGGCCGGTAGGCGATTGGCCGTCATCGGCGACGCGGCGCATTCCACCAGTCCGCAACTCGGGCAAGGGGCGAACATGGCGCTGCTCGACGCGGCGGCGCTCAGCCATGCGCTGGTGCGGACAACGAGTGTCGACGCAGCACTGGAGGCCTATGCGAAGGCGCGGCGCTGGCATGTCCGCATCTTCCAGGCGCTGTCGCTGGCATTCACGCCGTTCTACCAGTCGGATTCGGTGGCGCTGCCCTTCATCCGCGACAGGCTGGTGGCGACGGTGGCAAAAATCCCGCCGGCGCCGCAGTTTCTCGCCTCGATGGTGGCCGGTACGATGATCGATCCGTTCAAGCGGATTGGGCTGACCGAGGCGCGGTGGCTGGATCGTTTTGCCGGATGAGGCCTGAAAGGTGCGATCCCTTCGCTTGCAGGAAAGCATGCAGGCGCTGCGGATAGTCCGGCGCCACGGCTTGCCTGATCGACGGGCGTTCACTCAACGCCTTGCGCCAGGCTCGGACGAGCGGTTTGCCGTCCAGAATGCCGAAATCACCGATGTGGTCGAAGACATCGAGATAGCGGAAGACCGGACCGTAAACGGCGTCGACCAGCGAAAAGTGGTTGCTGGCGAACCAGGGTCCGCCGGGCTCGTCCGCCAGCTCGGCTTCGAGGCGATCGAACATGGCGGACAGCGCGCTGGATTCGGCAAGGAAGCCAGCCTCGATCGAGGCTGAATAGAACCGGCCGATGGCGTTGAGGGTTGCCGAACCGAACTCGATCCAGGCGCGATGACGGGCGCGGGCATAGGGATCGACAGGGTGGAGGGGATTGGCCTGCGTCTCTTCGAGGAATTCCAGGATGACCGCTGACTCGAAGACCACCGTTTCCTCGCCATTTCGCTGCACGCGCAGCAGCGGCACCTTGCCGAGCGGCGAGATCGCCTTGAACCAGTCCGGCTTGTTGGCGAGGTCGATATCGATGCGCTCGAACGGCACGCCCTTTTCGGCCAGCGAAATCGCGGCGCGCTGCACATAGGGGCAGAGGTGATGGCTGACGAGAATGAGCTTGTCGGCGCGTGTGCAGGTTTCGTGTTTCATCGGATCGGCTTTCCAGGGTTAATGCAATTGCATCTATATAGATGCACATGCATCGACCGTCAAGCTTGATGCAATTGCATCTATCGTCTAGGAATGCGCCATGACCGAGAAAGCCACGCCTTCGCCCGAAGCCATCAAGGCCTGGGCTCGCCTGATGCGCGTTTCGCGCCAGCTGATGGAAAGCGCCGAAGAGGCGTTGAAGGCCGCCGGCCTGCCGCCGCTTGCCTGGTACGACGTGCTGCATGAGCTCGCCGAGGCGGGTGAGGGCGGGCTGCGGCCGTTCCAGCTCATCGAGCGCACGCTGTTCGCGCAATACAACATCTCTCGGCTTCTGGCCCGGCTCGAGGCCGATGGGCTCGTCGAGAAACTGCCGGTGGCCGATGACGGCCGTGGCCAGACCATCCGCATCACCGCCAGCGGGCGAGAGACACGCCGCCAGATGTGGGCTGTCTACGGACGCTCGATTGCGGAACTGGTAGGCGCCAAATTGTCGGCGGATGAGCTGACCATGGTCTCGCCATTGCTTGGACGGCTGCGTCAACCGCCGGCCGGCGACTAGGCGAGGCTTGTCGCGCGCGGCAACGCTCATCCACTTGCAGATATTTTGCTCTCGTCCTCTTGCGTGCGGCCTTGGAATGCGCAATATGCCGAACCGTAACGTACGGTACGGATTGCCGAGTGATCGGTGGCCTGCCTTTCGAGAGAAGAGCGTGTTGCACATCTTGCCCGATATGGACACCAGCGAAGCGCTGACAGAACGGCAGAAGGCCGTCCTCGACGCGGCGTTGCGGCTGCTGGTCGAGGAGGGCGATCATCTGACCATGACCGCCGTGGCGCGCCGCGCTAGCTGCTCCAAGGAAACGCTCTACAAATGGTTCGGCGACCGTGACGGGCTGCTGACGGCGACGGTGCAGTGGCAGGCCTCGAAAGTGCGGGTGGCGCCGGTTGACGGCAAGGGGCTCGATCTTGCCTCGCTGACCGCAAGCCTCGAACGCTTTGCCTCGGACTGGCTTAAGGTGATCTCCAGCGACACCTCGATCGCCCTCAACCGGGTGGCGGTCAGCCATGCGGGCTCGGGTAAGGACAATCTCGGCGCCGTCGTGCTTGAGAACGGCCGCTTCGCATTGGCCAAACGGTTGAAGCCGGTGCTTGAGGCCGGCCGACGGACCGGGCTTTTGGATTTCGCGGATGCCGAGACGGCGTTCCGCACCTTTTTCGGGCTGGTCGCCCGCGACGTGCAGATCCGTCTGCTGCTTGGCGACCGGCTGGAATTGACTGAGGCGGCGATCGGCGGCGATGCCGCGCGCGCGACGCAGCAGTTTCTCGCTCTTCATGGAGCAACAACCGGCCGCAAGGCCCTCTGATTTGTAAAAACGGGAAGGAAGACAAAATGCGCGTCTATTACGATCGTGATGCCGATCTCAATCTGATCAAGGGCAAGAAGGTCGCCATCATCGGCTATGGCAGCCAAGGCAGGGCGCATGCGCTCAACCTCAAGGATTCCGGCGCCAAGGAGATCGCCATCGGCCTCAAGGCCGGCTCGGCGACCGCCAAGAAGGTCGAGGCCGACGGGCTCAAGGTGATGAGCGTGGCGGACGCCGCCAAATGGGCCGACCTGATGATGATGGCAACGCCGGACGAACTGCAGGCCGACATCTACAAAAACGAGATCGCGCCGAACATCCGCGACGGTGCCGCAATCGCCTTCGCACACGGCCTCAACGTGCATTTCGGCCTGATCGAGCCGAAGTCGACGGTCGACGTCGTCATGATCGCGCCGAAGGGTCCCGGCCACACGGTGCGCGGCGAATACCAGAAGGGCGGCGGCGTGCCGTGCCTGGTCGCCGTCAACCAGGACGCTTCGGGCAATGCGCTCGACCTGGCGCTGTCCTACGCCTGCGGCGTCGGCGGCGGCCGTTCGGGCATCATCGAGACCAATTTCCGCGAGGAATGCGAGACCGACCTGTTCGGCGAGCAGGTCGTGCTGTGCGGCGGTCTGGTCGAGTTGATCCGGGCCGGTTTCGAGACGCTGGTGGAAGCCGGCTACGCGCCTGAGATGGCCTATTTCGAGTGCCTGCACGAGGTCAAGCTGATCGTCGACCTGATCTATGAAGGCGGCATCGCCAACATGAACTACTCGATCTCGAACACCGCCGAATGGGGCGAATATGTCTCGGGTCCGCGCATCATCACCGCCGAGACCAAGGCCGAGATGAAGCGCGTGCTGAAGGACATCCAGACGGGAAAATTCACCTCGGAGTGGATGCAGGAATATCGCGCCGGCATGTCCCGCTTCAAAGGCATCCGCCGCAACAATGACAGCCACCAGATCGAGGAAGTCGGCGCCAAGCTGCGCGCGATGATGCCCTGGATTTCCAAGAACAAGCTGGTCGACAAGGCCAAGAACTGAGCGAAATCCACAAGCGCTCGAAAACAGCGGCTTCCATGAACAAAAAACGGCGCCAAGTGGCTGCGCCAAGTGGCGCCGTTTTTTCATTCTGTCGGTCGGCTCAGCTACAGGTCAGCTCAATAGGGTGAGTAGCACTGCTGGCGCGGGCCGTTATAGGGCTGGAAGGTGTTGTCGTAGGCCCGGTACGACCGGTAGCGGTTGTAGCACCATTGGACATGGGCGCTCGAAAGCCGTCCCGCGCGGTAGTAGCGGCGCGGCGCCGGCCGGTCATAGTAGTCGTAATTGTTGTACATGCTGCCGAGGCCAAGCCCCAGGCCAAGGCCCAGGATCGCGGCACTCGCGCCATCATCGTAGTAACGGCCGCCGCGATAGTGATGGCGACCATGGCGCCAACGCCAGTTGTCTCCACCATTCCAGTTACCGCCGCCGCCCTGCCAGTGTCGACGGCCGCCGTCCCAATTGCCCGACCGGCGCCATCTCCAATCGTCGTTGTTGAACTGACGGTTGTTGCCGCCGGCCCAACTGTCGCGAACCGGCGTGACATTCGGCGCCGCCGTGCTGGTTGGTATCGACAGATCCGGCTGCATGATCGGTCCGGCGGCGGACGGTGCCGTGACGCCGGACAGGATACCGAGGGCTATCAGCCCCGATTTGACCGTGGAAGAAAAGAGCGAACTCATTGCACTCTCCAAGAGTTACAGGCCCCACGCCCACCCGAGGAATGGGCAACAATGGATGTTTGCATCTGAACGGCGGATGAACGGAAAGGTTCCGTCAACCATGACGCGAACGCGCCCAGGACCAATCGATCTCAGATGGTGGTTTTGCGCGCTTGTTTTCCGAAGCACTTGCGGGCAAAGGTCATGGCATGTCGCTGCGCCTTGCCACCTTCAATGTCGAGAACCTGATGAACAGGTTCGATTTTTCCGGCTATCGCAACCAGCTCAACGAGGATCGAACGCTGGCGCTGTTCGATATCCAGAGCGAGGCGGAATACAGGATCCTGGAGCAGGCCCGCGCCATCGCCCAGTCCGACGACACGCGCCAACTGACGGCGCTGGCAATCGCTGCCACCCGGGCCGACATCATCTGCATGCAGGAGGTCGACAACATCGAAGCGCTGAAGGCCTTCGAATACGGCTATTTGTTCAAGATGGTGGGGCAGGGCTACCGGCAGAAATACACCACATCGGGCAATGATTCGCGCGGTATCGACGTTGCCGTGATGATGCGCAACGAGACCGCGCAGGGCCAGCCGATCGAATTCGTGCGCATGACCAGCCACGCCTACGTCACCTACGAGCAGTTCGGGCTGCACACGCCGGAACTCGAGGTACTGGGCAATCAGGCCAATGAGCGCATTTTCCGGCGCGACTGCCTGGAGATCGACGTCACCGTGGGTGGCGTGCCGCTGACGCTCTATCTCGTGCATTTCAAGTCGATGGGCTCGCCGCGCAACGGGCTCGACGGGCGCGAGGCGACGATGCCGGTGCGCATCGCAGAGGCGCAGGCCGTGCGCCGCATCATCGAGGAGCGCTTCGGTGGGGCCACCGCTGACAAAAGTGGGGCCGCCGACAAACGCTGGGCGATCTGCGGCGACATGAATGACTATCGCCAGCGCGTGAAGGTAGCAGGCGATGCGATCGACGGTTATCGCTTCGAGGTGGTCGACGAAGCCCTGTCCTGCATCAACGTGCTGACGGCAGGCGGCTTTTGCGAAAATGTCGTCGAGCGGCGGCCGGAGATGAACCGCTGGAGTTTTTACCACACGCGCGGACCGGAAGAGCGGCATCTGTGCCAGCTCGACTACATCCTGTTGTCGAAGGGGCTCGCCGCCAGCAACGCGACGGCCGTTCCCGACATCATCCGCAACGGCCAGCCCTGGCGCACCATTTTTCCGCCCGGCCAGGAGGTCGAGCGGTTTCCGCGCGCCGGCTGGGACCGGCCGAAGGCATCGGACCACTGTCCGGTGGCCATCACGCTGGACATGACCTGATACGCATGAGTTTTGACCTGCCGCGCAATGTTATCCTCCCGGTCGACGACATCGACGTCTGGCTCGATCCCGGTCCGCACCCTTTCGCAAGGGACAATGCAGAGGCGATCGCCGAGAACTGGCAGCACGAAATCGCCGCCAATCCGGCGCTGTTCGACGGCATGGTGGTGCTGCTGTCGCAACTTGCCTACCGCGACAGCCGTCTCGTCGGCCGCTGCCATGCGGTCAATTACTCGACGTTCATGCTGTGGCGGAAGCGGCGCGAGAATTCGGGCGCCGAGCATGCCTATGCCCATGCCATGCTGGTGGCCGGCGACAATGCGCTGGTGGCGATCCGCATGGGGCCGCACACAGTCAATGCCGGCCGCGTCTATTTCGCTGCCGGCTCGTTCGAGCCGATCGATTTTCGCGATGGGCTGGTCGATGTCGATTTCAACATGATCCGCGAGGTGCGCGAGGAAACCGGTCTCGACCTGTCAGGTGCTGAACGCGGCAAGCGCTACCACGCCATGTCGACCAGCAGCGGCACGGTGATCTTCCGCCGCTATCACGAGACGGCGCCCGCAGACGAGATCGCCAGGCGCATCTCAGCCTTCGTCGCCACCGAGACCGAGCCGGAGATCCAGGGGCCGGTGATCATCCGCCATGCGGCCGACCTGCCGGATGGGCTCTCGCCGCACATGAAGCCGCTGATCGAGTGGCATTTCGCAAACAGGAATTAAGGGCGCGTCTTGTTCTGTGCCGCGTTGCGATCGTTGCGGGCGGCGACGAGGAACAGGATGAAGCCGATGCCGAGCAAGCCGCCCATCGCCATTCCCATGGTCTGGCCGACGACTGCCTGGAAATCCGATGTGACGCGATCGGGATTGGCCATGCCGAAGCGGGCGAGATACCACCAGATGCCTGCAAGACCTGCCTCGATGCCCACCATCGCCAGGACCAGTCGCGCCTTCTTGCTCATCCCGCTATTCCTCCACCCAAGGTCAATTGCCCTAGCATCGCGAACAGTGTGGGGACAGTGGCGGGCCGGGTGGAAACGTCGAAGACTGTGCAAAACCGGGTCGGAGCGCCGGCCGCGTTCTGGCCGGGTTGCCCTATTCGTGCCTAAGTGCGTCGATCGGATCGAGCCTGGCGCCGCGCAGCGCAGGGAAGAAGCCGAACACCATGCCGATGAGCGCGGAAAAGCCGACGGCGAGCAGGATGACCGCCGGGCTTGGCGCGAACGGGATGGTCAGCGTCACCGCGGCGAGGCCGGCCAGTGCCAGGCCGAGCAGGATGCCGATGATGCCGCCGAGCAGCGACAGCACCGTCGCCTCGACCAGGAACTGGATGAGGATGTGCTTTTCATGCGCGCCGATGGCGAGCCTGATGCCGATCTCGCGTGTGCGTTCGGTGACCGACACCAGCATGATGTTCATGATGCCGATGCCGCCGACCAGCAGGCTGACGCCGGCGACAGCGCCCAGCATGCCGGTCATGGTGGTGGTGGCGCTGGCCATGGCGTCGGCGATCTGGGTCATGTCGCGGATAGCGAAATCGCTCTCGCGGTCAGGTGTGAGGCGGCGTGCATCGCGCAAAATGTCCTCGACGCGCGGCTGCAACTCGCTGGTCGGCGTACGGTCATCGGCGGCGATGTATATGTTGTCGATGTCGCGGTTGCCGGCGATGCGGCGCTGGTAGGCGTGCAGCGGCATCAGTACGACATTGTCCTGGTCCTGGCCGAAGCCGGTATAGCCCTTGGGCTCGAGCAGGCCGATGATCTTGCAGGAGGTGCGGTTGACGCGGATGATCTCGCCCTCCGGATCGCCGGCGCCGAAGAACTGCTGGCGCACCGTTTCGCCGATCAGGCACACGCCGGTGCCCGAGCGGGTTTCGGAATCGCTGAACGGGCGGCCCGACACCAGCTTCCAGTCGCGCGCATCGAGATAGGCGCTGTCGGTGCCGGTGACGCCCGAGGTCAGGCTCTCGGTGCCGAAGATGACCCGAACCTGCTTTTGCGAGGCCGGTGAAATCGCGCGGGCGCCAGTTAGATGCGCCACCAGCGCCGTCAGATCCTTTTCGGCCAGCGGACGCACCACCTGGTCGAGCCCGCCCGGTCCGCCGGGGCCGGCCGGGCGGCCGGAGCGGACCACCAGCAGATTGCTGCCGAGCTTGGAGATGTCGGCCTTGACCTTTTGCGTGGTGCCGGAGCCGATGGTGAGCATGGCAATGACGGCGGCAACGCCGATGACGATGCCGAGCAAGGTCAGGAACGAGCGCAGCACGTTGCGGCGGATCGAGCGCAGCGAGAGGCGGACGGTTTCCCAGATCATGGCTGTGCGATCTCCAGCTTCCTGGAATCCGAAGCGACATGGCCGTCGAGGAAGCGGATGGTGCGTTCGGCATAGTCGGCGACGTCGGCCTCATGCGTGACCATGGCGATGGTCAGGCCGAGCTCGGTGTTGAGCCGGGTGAGCAGTTCCATGATCTCGTGCGTGCGGGCGGTGTCGAGATTGCCGGTCGGCTCGTCGGCGACGAGGAGTGTCGGGCGGGTGACGATGGCGCGCGCGATCGCCACGCGCTGCTGCTGGCCGCCGGACAGTTCGGCCGGCGTGTGGTGCTCGCGGCCGACAAGGCCGACCTCCGCCAGGGCCTGCATGGCAAGGTCTCGGCGCTCTCGCGCGGCAACACCGCGATAGATCAGCGGCAGTTCGACATTTTCGGCCGCCGTGGTGCGGGCCAGCAGATTGTAGCCCTGGAAGACGAAGCCGACATAAAGGTTGCGCAGCATGGCGCGGCGGTTACGGTCGAGGCGGCCGGCGTCGATGCCCATGAAGGAATAGGTTCCGGCCGTCGGCGTGTCGAGGCAGCCGATGACGTTCATCGCCGTCGACTTGCCGGAGCCGGACGGACCCATGATGGCGACGAATTCGCCACGCCGGATGGCAAGATCGACGCCGGCCAGCGCATGCACCTTGGCCTCGCCCTGGCCGTAGCTCTTCCAGACCTTGTCGAAGGTGATGAGGGTCGCGCCCGCAGCCACGGCATCAGCTCCGCTGCTGCGACGCGGTGATGATTTGAGCGCCTTCGTCCAGGCCCGAAATGATCTCGGTCAGTTCGCCGTCGGTGGAGCCGATCTTGACGTTGACCGGGTGCGGACGCCCATTCTCCAGCACGTAGAGCGTGCGCGAGCCGTCGGTGGGCACTGTGGCGGCCTGGCGCTGGCGGTTGCCGCCGGGGTGCCCCATGCGGCCGGTGAACAGGTCGCTCAGGCTCCAGCCGCGGGCGGCCTGCTGCGCCGGACGATAGCGGAAGGCGGTGGCCGGCACGGTGAGCACGCCCTTGGCCTGTTTGGTGACGACCGAAACGGTTGCGGTCATGCCGGGCCGCAGCAACAGCTCGTTGTTGTCGACCTCAAGCCGCGCATTGTAGGTGACGACGCCGTCGGTGGTGACCGAGGCATAGGAGATGTCGCGGATCTCGGCGTCGAACGGCCGCTCGGGGAAGGCATCGACGGTGAAGCGGGCATGCTGGCCGGATTTGACCGCGCCGATGTCGGCTTCGTCGACCGCCGCCACCAGTTCCATGTTCCTGAGATCGGCGGCGATGATGAACAGCACCGGCGCCTGCAGCGAGGAGGCAACCGTCTGGCCGGGATCGACCGATCGCGTCAGCACGATGCCGTCGATCGGCGCATAGATGGTGCTCTTGGCAAGGTCGGTCTGCTGCGCCTTGAGGTCGGCCTGGGCGATGGCGAGGTTGGCCTGCGCACTGTCCAGCGCTGCCTTGGAACGGTCGCGCGTGGCGGTTGCTGCTTCAAGCGACTGGTCGGTCGCCATGCCACGCCTGGTCAGTTCGGCGGCGCGCACCAGCGCCTTCTCGTTTTCGGTCAGCGTAACCGTGGCGTCCTCGACATTGGCGGCGGCGGCCTTGGCCGAAGCTTCGGCGCGCTCGATCTGGACTTCGAGTTTCACGGTGTCGAGTGTCGCCAGCACGTCACCCTTCTTGACCTGCTGGTTCTCCTCGGCCGAGACCGAGCGGATGATGCCGGACAGTTCGCTTGAAATGTCGACCTGGGTGAGCGGCTGCAGCGTGCCGGTTGCCGACACCGCGACGGTGAGATCAGCCTTGGCGGCAGGCACTGTGGTGTAGTCAATCCTGGCCGGCGAGCCGGCATACCACTGATAGGCACCAAGCCCGGCGACGAGCACGATCAGCGCCAGCAGCGCATAGAGCCAGCCGCGCCGGCGCGACTTGCGCCGCCCCCTCTGGTCGAGCCCAAGCGCCGTCTCGATGGCGGAATCCGATTCCGTCTTTGGCAGATTGACAATCTGGTCCACGCTGGACCCCTATAATGCGTAGTGTCCCTATCTGTGCACAGATCAGGCTTACTGGTTCAAATATCAAATTAAATTTCGCCCATGTTGGGATTGAGGCAGGAATGAAGACCCGGAATTACTTGCTTTACGATGTGTTTACGACCGAGCGACTGGCCGGCAATCCCTTGGCCGTCGTGCTGGACAGCAAGGGATTGGACACGGCCGCGATGCAGGCCATCGCGCGCGAATTCAACCTGTCGGAATCGGTTTTCGTGCTGCCGCCGGACAATCCCAAGCATAAAAATCGCATCCGCATCTTCACGCCCGACTATGAAATGCCGTTCGCCGGCCATCCGACGGTCGGCGCCGCGATCGCGCTGGCCGAACTGGCGGAAGAGGGCGGCGCCGGCATCTTCGTGCTGGAAGAAAACATCGGCCCGGTGCGGTGCGCCGTCAGCAAGCATGACGGCAACACCTTTGCCGAGTTCGACCTGGCGAAGCTGCCGGAACCGCTGAAGCTCGAGGCCGATCCGGAGGCGATCGGCGCCGCCCTTGGGTTGACGCCGCACGAAATCGGCTTCGAGAATCACCGCGTCGCGTTCTGGTCGGCCGGCGTACCCTACGTCACCATTCCGGTTGCCAATCTCGAGGCGGCGGGCCGGATCCGGCTGGACAACCAGGCCTGGTCGGAACTGGCGCCGCGCAAGAGCGAGTGGGCCTTCGCCAGTCCCTATGTCTACTGCCGCGAAACGGTGAACCACGAAAGCGCCTTCCATGTGCGCATGATCGTGCCCGGCACGCCTTCCTACGAGGATCCGGCGACCGGCTCGGCGGCTGCCGCCTTTGCCGGCGCCATCATGCATTTCGACGCGCCGACCGACGGCATTTCGCAGCTGTGGATCGAGCAGGGGCTGGAGATGGGCCGGCCGTCGCGCATCCGCCTCGAACTGACCGTGCAAGGCGGAAAACTGGCCTCGGCGCGCATTGGCGGCAACGCGATCAAGGTGGCGGAGGGCAAGCTGTTCATCTGATTGAACGCATGCTCGGTCGATTTGTCGGGAAATGATTCCGGCAGGGCTGGACAGGACCGATGGTGGCGGCTATATGCCCGCCAACGCCGGTTTTTGCCGGCCGAGTGGGTGCGTAGCTCAGTTGGTAGAGCAGCTGACTCTTAATCAGCGGGTCCACAGTTCAATCCTGTGCGCACCCACCAAATTTCTAGAAGAGTTGGTGGAAAGACCCTGAAAACGAGACGCGTTTGACGCGTCTCGAGCATGCGTCTGGCCGTGATTCTTCAACCGCTATCCGGATCTCGTGGCGATTCAGCCGCGTTGAAAAATGCGGCTCAGAAACCGGCCGAATCGAAAAGCAATGCTCTTTTCCCCGGTTGAGAATCGCCGATGCCGGAAGATGCTTCCTTTGTCGTAACAACGGCTTCTTTGTCGGTCGATACGGGGGTTGGATACCTACTTCTCCGAAACACCCGCTTCTGCAAAACTTGCCATGCGGGCATGGCATTCCAGCGCCGAGCGGACGATGTTGACGGCGAGGCACGCGCCGGAGCCTTCGCCGAGCCGCATGCCGAGATCGAGCAGCGGCGGCAGGCCGAGGGCTTCGAGCAGGCCACAGTGGCCGGATTCTGCCGAAACGTGCGCGGCAATTGTGTGGGCGAGCCCGGTCGGATGCAGCCTGGCCAGCGGAGCTACGGCGGCGGTGCAGACGAAGCCGTCGAGCAGCACGGGTATGCCGAGATGCCGGGCGGCCAGCGTCGCGCCGAAGATGGCGGCGAGTTCGCGGCCACCGAGCGCGGCAGCGATCCCTAGCGGATCGGCGAAGGCGGCAGCGTGGCGCTTCAGGCCGGCTTCGATGGCGACGACCTTGCGTTTCAGACCGGCGTCGTCGACACCGGTGCCGCGCCCGGTCCATTTTTCCGCGCCACCGCCGAACAGGGCGGCTGAAATGGCGGCCGCCGGCGTGGTGTTGCCGATGCCCATCTCGCCGAAGCAGATCAGATCGAGGTCTTTCGTCACCGCGTCGTAGCCGGCCGAAACTGCCGTCAGAAAGGCCTCCTCATCCATCGCTGGCCCTTGCGTGAAGTCGCCGGTCGGATGGTCGAGACCGAGCGGGATGACGTCGAGTTCGGCGCCGGCCATGCGGGCAAGCTGGTTAATGGCGGCACCGCCGCCGGCGAAGTTCGCCACCATCTGCACGGTGACTTCCGAGGGATAGGCCGACACGCCTTGCGCGGTGACGCCGTGGTTGCCGGCGAAGACGAAGACTTTTACGCGGTCGAGTTTCGGCATGTCGCGGCCCTGCCAGCGCGCCAGCCAGGCGGCGATCGTCTCCAGCCGGCCAAGGCTGCCTTGCGGCTTGGTCAGCGTGTCCTGGCGGCGGGCGACCGCATTGGCCGCGGCATCGCTGCCGGCCGGCAGGTCGAGGCAGGCGGCGCGCAATTCACTAAGCGATTTGAAGGGCATGAGGGCAAAGTCTCCGAAAAGGAATCAGGCCAAGGGATCAGGCCAAGGGATCAGGAAAGCGCTACCGAAGCGACGAGCAGCACCGCGATCTCGCTTGCCTGCTGCAAGGCTCCGATCGTGTCGCCGGTCTGGCCATCGATCTGGTTGAGGCAAAGGGCGCGGAAAGCGGCAAACAGCAGGCCAAGCAGGATCAGCGCGAAGACGGCGCCGCCCAATCCGAGCAGGAGCAGCGGGATCGCGCCGAGCACGGCGCCTGCCATGGCGGCCTCCTGCGAGACGGTGCCGGCATCGGCCGAGAGGCCGTCGACGCGCGCTGGAGGCAGCAGATGCATGAAAGCGCCGATCACGCCGCGCGAGGCCGCGTGTGCGGCTATGAGGGCGAAGAGGGCCTGAGTGGGATCGACGAACTCCGACAGTGCGCTCCAGCGGATCAGCAGCGACAGGCCCAGCGCCGCCGCACCATAGGCGCCGATGCGGCTGTCGCGCATGATCTCGAGTTTTTTGCCGCGTGATTTGCCGCCGCCAAAACCGTCGGCGACGTCGGACAGCCCGTCCTCATGCAGGCAGCCGGTGGTGAGCACGGTTGCCACAAGCGCAAGTGCGGCCGCAGGCCCCATGGCCAGGCCAAACCGTTCCGCCGTGGCGAAGACGATGGCGCCGATCAGGCCGACGACAAGTCCGGCAATGGGGGCTGCCCAGATCGCGGCGGCAAGGCTGCGGCCGCGAAAATCGAAGACGGGCAGCGGCAGACGGGTGAAGAAGACAAGGCAAAGCGCGATGTCGTCGACGACCTGCCGCGGTGAAAGGGCCAGATTCCTGAACTTCATGCTCTAGCCCCTCGCAATGGCGTGGAAGAAGGTGCCGCTGACATGGCCGCGCCGGTAGCCCGAGGCGCCGATCGGGTTGCCCTGCCCGTCGGCGAGGTCGGCCAGCGGCTCGTCATTGCCGGTAGAAGTCATCTGCGCATAGTGGAATTCGTGGCCGCGGATCAGCGCGCCAGCTGAGCCCAGCGGGCAATCGGCGCGCAACCGCGCCTCGCGGTAGCCGAGGTTCATCTTGCGCCTGGCGAAGCTGGTGGAATGGCCGAGCAGGCCGAGCATCGCATGCGTTTCGCCCGACGCATCCTCCAGCGCTTCGCCCAACACCATGAAGCCACCGCACTCGCCGTGGATGGGCTTTGTTGCTGCAAAACGCGCCATCCCGGCGCGGAAATTCGCGGCGGCGGCGAGCTTGCCGGCGTGTAGCTCGGGATAGCCGCCGGGCAGCCAGCAGACATCGCAAGCCTCGTCGGGCGCTTCATCGGCAAGCGGCGAGAACGGGACGATTTCCGCACCCGCCTTGCGCCAGTAGGCGGCGACATGTGGATAGAGGAAGGTGAAGGCGGCATCCTCGGCCAGTGCGATGCGCTGGCCGGGCGGCGCCAGCGCGTCGTCGAAGCCGCCATGTGCCGGGGTGAGGGGTGTCGCCAGGGCCATGATCGCATCGAGGTCGAGCGACTTTTCCGCCATGTCGGCCAGCCGGTCGAGATGCGTCATCAGGTCGTCATACTCGCCGGCCTGGACGAGGCCGAGGTGGCGCTCGGGCAAATTGAGCGTGGGATCGCGCAGGATGGCGCCGACGACCGGCAGGCCGATCGCCTCGATGGCCTCGCTGCACAGCTTGCGGTGCCGCTCGCTGCCCAGCCGGTTGAGCACGACGCCCGCCATGCGCACGTCCGGATCATAGGTGGCAAAACCCTTGGCGACGGCGGCCGCGGTGGTCGACTGGCCGGAGACGTCGAGCACCAGCAGCACCGGCAGGCCGTAGAGCCGCGCCAGGTCGGCGGCCGAGCCGGTGCGCCCCGGCGAGGCCGGAATGCCATCGAACAGGCCCATGGCGCTTTCGAGGATGACGAAATCGGTGTCATCGGCGGCTTGAGCAGCGAGTGCGTTGAGCAGCGATGGCGGCATCGCCCAGCTGTCCAGGTTGACGCCGGACAGTCCCGTGGCGGCGGCGTGGAAGCCGGGGTCGATATAGTCGGGGCCGGATTTGGCGCCGCGCACTTTCAACCCGCGCCGTGTGAGCGCGCGTAAAATGCCGATGGTGACGCTGGTCTTGCCGGAGCCGGAGCGCGGCGCGCCGATGATGATCGCGCGGGCGGTCACAAAGCACCTACCAGTGCCGCGCGCATGGCGACGATGCCGCCGACGACGATCAGCGCCGGCGAGGCAAGGCCGGCGGCCGCGGCTTCCTCGGCAATGGTGGCGAGCGTGGCGACGACGGTTCGTTCCTGCGGCGTCGTCGCGGCGACGATCACTGCCGCCGGTGTCGACGGCGCCAGTCCGCCATCCAGCAGTGCCGCTGATATCAGCGGCAGATTGGCCATGCCCATATAGACGACGACAGGCTGGCCGGTGCGGGCGATTGCCGCCCAGTCGAGATCGTCATCGGTGCCGGCGGCGTGGCCGGTGGCCAGGATCACCGCCTTGTTGATGCCGCGCATGGTGGCGGGAATGCCGGTCGCGGCCAGCGCGCTGAGGCCCGAGGTCAGGCCGGGCAGGACGCGGAACGGGATGTTTTCGCGCGCCAGCGCCAGCGCTTCTTCGCCGCCACGGCCGAAAATATAGGGATCGCCGCCCTTCAGCCTGACGACGCGGCGGCCGTCGCGCGCCAGCCGGACCAAAAGGGCGGTGATGTCGTCCTGTTTCATCGACGGTTTGCCGCCGCGCTTGCCGGCAAAGAACAGCTCTGCGCTTTCGGCAACGGCGACGACATCGGGAGAGACCAGCGCGTCGTAGACCAAGGCGTCCGCCTCGGCCAACGCAGCCAGCACTTCCAGGGTCAGGCAGCCAGGATCGCCGGGACCCGCGCCGGCCAGCCAGACATGGCCCGGTTCCAGCCGTCGCGGCTTGAAATTCAGCCGGGACAAGGCTTTTTCGAGCGTGGCGTTTTCGCCGGTTTTTTTGGTGCTGCCGCTCACAATCCGTCCCGTCCGCGAAAACGCCGCTGATAGTGGGCGTCGTACAATGAACTCTCGCCAAAACCTTCCGCCGCCAGCGAGCGGCCGACAAAGATGATCGCCGTGCGCTCCATCGGATCGGCGGCCAGCAACGCTTCGATGGTCGCCAGCGTGCCGGTCAGCACGCGTTCGTCCGGCCAGGAGGCGCGGAAGACGATCGCCACCGGGCAATCGCCGCCATAGTGTGGGGTCAACTCGGCGACGACGCGATCGATGGCGTGGATGGCAAGATGAATAGCGAGCGTGGCGCCGGTGCGGCCGAAGCCGGCGAGCGTTTCGCCGGGCGGCATTTTCGATGCGCGCCCGGAAATGCGGGTCAGCACCAGGCTTTGCGCGATCTCGGGAATGGTCAGTTCGCGGCGCAATGCGGCGGCAGCAGCGGCGAAGGAGGGGACGCCGGGCGTCAGCGTGTAGGGAATGCCATGCCTTTCCAACCGGCGGATCTGCTCGGCCACGGCGCTCCATACAGACAGGTCGCCGGAATGCAGGCGGGCGACATCGTGGCCAACCTTGTGCGCCGCGACATACTCGGCCTCGATCTCGTCGAGCGACATAGGTGCGGTGTCGATCAGTCTTGTTCCCGGCGCGCAGTGCTGCAACAATTCGGGCGCTACGATCGAGCCGGCATGGAGGCAGACCGGGCAGCTTGCCAGCAGCCTCGCGCCGCGTAACGTGATGAGGTCGGCGGCACCCGGGCCGGCGCCGATGAAATGGACGGTCATGGCGCATCTCCGCTGATGGCGATGGCGCAAGTGACCGGGCCGAGCACCGTACGGGCGCCCAGCAGTTTTGCCCCGGCGCCGGCAACGGCGAGGGCTGACGCCTCGGAAACCGATGGCGTGCCGGCGAGTTCTTGCGAGAGGTTGCGCGAGGCAGCCCCCTCATCCGGCCCTTCGGGCCACCTTCTCCCCGCCGGGGAGAAGAGACTGGCGCCGGCGCCGGTAGTCTCCTCTCCGCTCGGGGGTCCGAAGGACGGGCGAGACACGTGGCTCGCCCCGGAATGGTCAGCCGAGGGAAGCGGAGGCTGGGTGAGGGGGAGCGACGGTTCGGACCCAGCGACATCCACCACTATCACCGGGATGTTGAGTTCACGGCCGGCAGCGAAAATAGCCCCTTCGTTGCGTTTGAACTCGGTCGTTGCCAGCGCAGACAGCGCCGTCATTGCCAGTCCACGCGCTTCGAGGGCGGTTTCGATCGCCGCAAGCACGTCCTCGACGCTCACGCCCTTTCGGCAGCCTATGCCCGCGACCATCATGGCTTCACCCAGCTCCATTGGGTCACCGGCATGGCCGGCCGCCACGCCTGCATCGCGCCGACGGGCGAAGCGCGGGATATGGCTATCCGGGTAAGGTCACCGCCGAGCGAGACATGGCGGGCAAGAAGCAAGGTTTCCATCTCCAGCGTCACCGCATTGGCGACGAGGCGGCCGCCGGGACGCAGGGCCTTGATGGCAGCGTTCAAGACGCCGGCATCGCTGCCGCCGCCGCCAATGAAGATCGCGTCCGGCGTGTCCAGCCTGGCAAGTGCCTTGGGGGCGCTGCCTTCGACCACGACAAGGCCGGGAACGCCGCATGCGGCGGCGTTGCGGCCAGTGCGGGCGGCGCGGATCGGATCGGCCTCGATGGCTATGGTGCGCATCGAAGGATGGGCCAGCATCCATTCGATGCCGATAGAACCGGAGCCGGCGCCGATGTCCCACAGCAATTCGCCGCGCTTGGGCGCCAGCGCTGACAGGGTGATCGCACGGATTTCGCGTTTGGTGATCTGGCCGTCGTGATCGAACAGATGGTCGGCAAGACCTGATGTGAGAGGCAGGACGCGCGCATCCGGACCGGATTCAACTTCGATCGCCAGCACGTTGAGCGGATTGATGTTTTCGAGATCGAAAGCATCGGCGCGGGCGGTGCGCCGGTTTTCGCTTGGCCCGCCTAGTGCCTCCAGGATTGTCAGCCGCGAGGCGCCGAAGTCGAGTTCGGTGAGCAGGCGCGCTATTGCCGCCGGCGCATCGCTATCCGACGTCAGTGCCAAA
Organism: Mesorhizobium sp. M0243; assembly: GCF_040321775.1. Taxonomy (NCBI): domain Bacteria; kingdom Pseudomonadati; phylum Pseudomonadota; class Alphaproteobacteria; order Hyphomicrobiales; family Phyllobacteriaceae; genus Mesorhizobium; species Mesorhizobium sp. M0243. Next base: position 60,659 of record NZ_JAMYSF010000026.1, read on the forward strand.
ATGCGCGCGCCTGGCTGCAGCAGCGGCCGGATCAAGTCGAGCGGCCGGCCGTGCAGCGAGACGGTCTCGATGTCCTGCAGCGCCCAACCAAGGCGCGCGGCCGCCAGCGAAACGGCCGACGGTGCGGGGATGACATGCATCTCCTGTGGCTTGACCTTGCGCGCGAGGGTGGCGCCGACGCCGTGGAAGAACGGATCGCCGGAAGCGAGCACGCAGACGCGCCTACCCGCAAGCGCCAGCACGTCAGCCATCTCGGCATCGAACGGAACCGGCCACGGGTGCGGCTCGCCCTTGGCGCAGGAAGCGACCAGCGCCAGGTGCCGCTTGCCGCCGAAGATGATCTCCGCCTGGGCAATCCGTTGCTTGGCCTCGTCGCCGAGACCCGCTAAACCGTCCTCGCCGATGCCGACGATTGTGAGCCATTTTGGGGTGAGCTTGGCACCGCGCGGACCTTCAGCAGGCATGATGACCCACCGTATTCTGATCCTCGGCGGCACCACCGAAGCCCGGCAACTGGCCGGAAAACTGGCGGCGCGCGCCTCGGTCACGCTGTCGCTGGCTGGCCGCACTGAAAGCCCGGTCGCGCAAGGCGTGCCGGTGCGAAGCGGAGGCTTTGGCGGTGCCGATGGGCTGGCCGACTATCTGCGGAAAGAGCCTATCGACCTGCTGATCGACGCGACGCACCCGTATGCGGCGCAGATCTCCGCCAATGCGGCGCAAGCCGCGCGCGCGGCCGGTGTGCCGATCCTTGCGCTGCGACGCCCCGGCTGGGAGCCTGTCGAAGGCGACCGCTGGACTGAGGTCAATACATCCGGCGATGCCGCGCGAGCACTTGGACTGGCGCCGCGCCGTGTTTTCCTGGCGCTGGGCCGGCAAGAGGTCGCCGCTTTCGAAGCTGCGCCCCAGCATCATTATCTCGTCCGCAGCGTCGACGCGATCGAGCCCAAGCTTGCCGTGCCGGATGCGAGCTATCTTCTGGCCCGTGGCCCGTTTCGTGAGGCGGAGGAACGCGCGCTGCTCGAAAAGCAACGCATCGATGTCGTCGTGTCCAAGAACAGCGGCGGCGAAGCGACTTATGGCAAGATCGCCGCGGCGCGGGCGCTTGATCTCGAGGTGGTCATGATCCAACGGCCAACCTTGCCGGATGTTCCCGCGGCTGAAAGCGTTGAAGCGCTGACCGTGATGGTCGATCATTTTGTCCGCCCCGTGGACGAGCGCGGCGTGTAAACCAGCGCCGGCTTCTCAGCGCGCTTGATGATGCGGGTTTCCGGCGAGCCGATGATGATGCAGGTCGCCATGTCCGCCTTTTCAGCCTCGACATCGGCCAGCAGGTAGACCTCGATGCGCTCGTCCGGGCGGCCGGCGGCGCGGCCGAAAATCACCGGCGTGGTGCCCGGCAGGATGGCAGTGAGGCACTCGAAGGCGCGGCCGAGCTGCCAGGGGCGTGCCTTGCTGATCGGGTTGTAGAGCGCGATGACGAAGCCGGCGCCGGCCGCCGCCAGCAGACGCAATTCGATCAGCTCCCACGGCTTGAGATTGTCGGACAGCGAGATGGCGCAGAAATCATGGCCAAGCGGCGCGCCGATGCGGGCGGCGACCGCCAGCATGGCGGTGATGCCGGGCACCACAGCGACATCGACCGCGCGCCATTCGGCCGGTCCGGCCTCCATCGCCTCGCAGACGGCCGCCGCCATCGCGAACACGCCGGGATCGCCACCGGAAACCACCGCGACGTCGTGGCCCTCGGCGGCTTTGACCAGTGCGTCCTTGGAGCGGGCAAGTTCCTCGCGATTGTCGGAAGCGACGCGGGTCTGATCCGGGCGCAATTCCAGCCGGTCGAGATAGGGTTTGTAGCCGTAAAAGAATTTGGCCTCGGCGACGGCGCGGCTGGCTTCCGGCGTGACCTGATCGGTATTGCCGGGGCCAAGCCCGATGACGGTGAGACGGCCGCTCATGCTTGCGCTCCCAAAGCGCCGGGGCGGCCGGACCAGCCGGCGACCAGCACGATGGCGAAATAGGGGGCCTTGTCGTCCGGCTTGTCGGCAAGCTTCATCGACACGCTGCCGGCCATGGTGCCGCGCTCGACATAGACGGCGCGCGACAGCTTGGCCGTAGCCTCCAGCGCACGCCTGATCTTGGGCAGGTTGCGGCCGACCTTCATGATGACGGCGGCATCGGTGTCAGCCAGCCGGCGCGTCAGCTCGAACTCGCTCATCGTGCCGGGCAGCACCGTCAGCACATCGTCGCCCTGGACGATCGGAACACCAGTCTGCGACCAGCAGCCGGACATGGCGGTGATTCCGGGAATGACTTCGGTCGGGAAGCGATGAGCGAGCCGCACATGCAGATGCATGTAGGAGCCGTAGAACAGTGGGTCGCCCTCGGACAGCACGGCAACCATTTTGCCTGCCTCAAGATGTTCGGCGACCTTCTCGGCCGACTCCTCGTAGAAAGCCGTGATCTGCGAACGGTAGTCGTCGTGATCCTTGTCGATTTCGGTGGTGACGGGATAGAGCAGCGGCAGTTCCAGCATATCCGGCCGGAAGCGTGTTTCGACGATGGCACGCGCGTTGCTGTTGTTGCCGCGCTTGGCGAAATAGGCCACGACATCGGCTTCCGCCAAGACGCGCGCGGCTTTTAGCGTCAGCAGTTCGGGGTCGCCGGGACCGGTGCCGACGCCGATGAGACGGCCTTTGAGAAAGGCGTTCACAGGCCCGGCCTCGCCAATGAATTGAGCGCGGCGGCGGTCATGGCGCTGCCACCGAGCCGGCCGCGCACGATGGCGTAGGGAACGCCATAGGAATTCTCGGCCAAAGCATCCTTGGATTCGGCCGCGCCGACGAAGCCGACCGGCATGCCGATGATGGCCGCTGGCTTCGGCGCGCCGTCGCGCAGTTTTTCCAGGAGATAGAAGAGCGCGGTCGGCGCATTGCCGATGGCGACCAGCGAGCCGGCCATGCGCTCGCCCCACAGGTCGATCGCGGCGGCCGAACGGGTGTTGCCGATCTCCCTGGCGATGTCGTGCGTGCGCGGGTCGCGCAAGGTGCAGATCACCTCGTTGCCGGCCGGCAGCCTGGCGCGGGTGACGCCATGCGAGACCATTTCCGCGTCGCAGAAAATTGGCGCGCCAGCCGCCAAAGCGGTGCGCGCGGCGGCAACGAAATCGGTGGAGAAGACGAAATGACTTGAAGCTTCGACCTGGCCGCAGGCATGGATCATGCGGATGGCGACATCGGCCTCGGCCTCGGAGAAGCGCGACAGATCGGCCTCGGCGCGGATAATGGCGAAGGAGCGCTCGTAGATCGCCGTGCCGTCATGGATATAGTCGTAGGCGGCCATGCTCATTTCCGTTTTTCAGTTTGGGCCTGTCGGTAAGCCTCGGCGACACCGGCCGGTCCGAGCCTTGCCAGGCAAGCGGCGGCGGTTTCGCCTTGATATCGTGTGCTGCGGATCATTGCCGCGACGCGGCTGATGCCGCGCGCGGCGTCATAGCCCGGCCTGTAGCCCGCAGGAAGGGCCTTTGCCGTCGCGTTCACGACAAGTCCGGCTCCGTTTTCGCCGCCGACTATCGCTAGGGCTGTCGGGCCGGGATGGGCGCAGCCCTTGGCGCATCCGGAAATGTGCAGGGTGAGGTCTGGGATGTCGGCAGTTTCAGCGGCAATCGTCTCGGCAATGTCGCGCGTGGCGATGCGGCCGGAGGCGCAGGCCGGTGTGCCGGGGCAAGCGGCGATGCGCGTGCGCGGGTCGGTGGGGGCGGTGACGAAGCCGAGGGTGGCGGCGGTGTGCTGAAGGGTTTGGTTGGCGGCGGTTGGTTGACCAAGGAAAAGCAGGGCACGGCCGGGGGCGAGGCGGATTTCGGTGGTGCCGAGGGTGAGGGCACTCTGGGCGAGAGAGATGATTTTGTCCGCCGGCATGCTGCCGTAGGGGAGGGCGATGCCGAGGGCGTGGTCGGTCGATAAAGAGAAAAGACCGATAGGTCGGCGATCCTGCACACCCCCCTCTGTCCTGCCGGACATCTCCCCCGCAAGGGGGGAGATTGAGCCGTCATCGGCGCTTTCGCCAATTGCCGACGTCACGTCCACCGCCGATGTTGCAGGACGAGAGCCGGCGTCGGAACTGCCGATCTCCCCCCTTGCGGGGGAGATGTCCGGCAGGACAGAGGGGGGTGTGACGGAGTGCCAACCTGCGAGAGAGGCCAATTGGCGGTCCGTCAAATCCCTCGCATGCGCCTCCCGACTCTTCTCGGCAATCATCCTGAGCACCGCAACGGCAATATCGCGCGCTACATCGTCATCGACCGTCGCAAGCGGCCTCGCGCTTTGGCCGTCACCTGAAACAGACACAGCCCACAGCACGCCAGCGCTGGCCCGCACCGCCTTCAGCCGCACATCGGCCGTCACCGCATCCATGGTCAACTGCCCACCGCCATCGACAATCACGGAAACCTTCGGCCCGAGCCGTTGCGTCAGCCCAGCCTCGTCAATCGCAGCCCTGATCCGCTCAGCCAGCGGCTTGGGATCGGCAATCTCTTGCGGATCGATGCCGGCCAGCGGCCCGGTCTCGACCGGCACGCCGGTGCGCACCGCGATATCAAGCGCATCGACCTCCGCCGCCAGCAACGCCGCGCTGTCCGCCGTCAGCCCGCGTATCTGCAGGCTGCCGCGCGCGGTGACTTCCATGATGCCGTTGCCATGCCGCAAAGCCGATTCGGCTAACCCGATCAAAAGCTTCGGCGACAATCCTCCAGAAGACGGGCCTCCAACAACCGGGTTGAGCCGCACCAAAAGCCCGTCGCCGGTTTGCATTGGCGCCGACAAAGCCGGGCAGGCGCCGCGACGCGAGAAGGCGTTCATGCCGCCACCCCAAGCGCTTCTGCCTCGGCAACCAGGGCGGCGAGGTCGTCGTCGATGGAATTGCGCAAGGGGTGCCACAGGCCACGCCGGCGCGCCGACAGGAAGCGCTCGGCGATGACTTTGGCAGCGGCGGGGTTCTCGCGCAGGATGAAGGCGCGGACCAGTGGATCGCCGAGATAGGCGTCATGAACCGCCTCGATCAGCGTGCCCGATATGGCATGCGTGGTTTCGGCAAAGGCGACCAGCCGGTCGACGGTTTCGGCAAATTCGGAGGCGCCACGCGGGCCGTGACGCATTTGTCCCGTTATGAAGCGAGGATTGACGGCGCGGGCGCGCACCACCCGCGATACGGCTTCGCTGACCGAGCGCGGCTTCGGCTTTTGCGGGTCCGTGGTGTCGAGCACGATGACGTCGGCATTCCTGCCGAGCGTCGCCAAGGCAGCCGAAAAGCCGCCGATGAAGGCGACGTCGGCGGAACCTTCGAGGATGTCGCGACCGGGGTCGTCGCCGGTGTGGACGAGAAGATCGGCCTCGGCGATGCGGTCCTCGAAGGCGCCGGGCGCAGAGACGCCTTCGCCTTCTGCGCCGCCATAGGCATGCGAGGTCGCGTCGAGATAGGCGCGGCCGACCTCTTCGCGCACTCCCCAGTCACCGCTGGACAAAAGATCCTCGACGCCGGCGCCATAGGTGCCGGGCGAGGTGCCGAAGATGCGCGGGCTGAGCTTGCCGTCGGCACGGGTTTTGGCTGCGAGCGGGTTTTCCGAATCCTCCTCGTCGCGGACGGCAACGGCGTTGGCGGCGGCATCGATCAGCGCGATCTGGGTCGGGAACATGTCACGGAACAGGCCTGATATGCGCCAGGTGACATCGACGCGCGGCCGGCCGAGTGCGGCGGGAGGCAATACCTCGATGCCGGTGATGCGGCCGGTCGCCGAATCCCATTGCGGCCGGCAGCCCATCAGCGCCAATCCTTGCGCGATCTCCTCGCCGCCGGTGCGCAGTGAGGCCGAGCCCCAGAGATCGATGACCAGCGAGCGCGGCCAGTCGCCATGCGATTGCATGTAGCCGCGCACCACTTCCTCCGCCGCTGCCTTGCCCAGATCATAGGCGGTCGGCGTCGGCATGGTGCGCGGGTCCGAGGTGAACAAATTGCGGCCGGTGGGCAGAACGTCCGAGCGACCCCGCGCGGGCGCGCCGGCCGGGCCGGCCTTGACGTGGCGGCCATCGAGTGCGGCGAGCAGCGCCGCCTTCTCGGCTGCCGCACTCTGGCGCCGCATGGCGTCGGGCTCGTCCTCAGGGGCGCGGCCATAGATATGCAGCCCGTCCTTGATGGCAAAATCCTTGAGGTCGCAGAGCCAGGCGTCGATGCGGCGCAACGCTTCGTCGGGCGCGTCGGTCGTGGCGACGCCGGCTTCGGAAGCGAGGCCGGTCTTCTGCGCCGTCTCGACGATCAGCTTGGCAAGGCGGTCGCGGCGGCGGCGGTCGAGCCCGTCGGCCTGGGCGTATTCGTCGACCAACCGTTCCAGCTTGTGCTGGTTCTCGTCCAGCTCGGCATCGGTCAGTGGCGGCGGCAGGTGGCCAAGGGTGACGGCGGCAATGCGCCGCTTGGCCTGCGCCGCTTCGCCGGGGTTGGAGACGATGAAGGGATAGATGACGGGCATGGCGCCGGTGACGATCTCGGGAAAGCAGTTCTCCGAAAGCGCAACGGTCTTGCCCGGCAGCCACTCCAGCGTGCCATGCGCGCCGACATGGACGAGCGCATGGACGCCGAGCGATTTGCGCAGCCACAGGCCGAAGGCGATCAGCGCATGGCGCGGCGGGAGCGTCGGGTCGTGGTAGTCGGCGCGGCGGTCGACGGAGCGGCCGCGGTCTGGGGCGAGGGCGACCGTGATGTTGCCGAAGGTGGCAGCGCGGAAGGGGAAGCTTTGGCGCGAGGCGCCCCCCTCTGTCCCGCCGGACATCTCCCCCGCAAGGGGGGAGATTGAGCTCTCATTGCCGCTTTCGCCAGCTACGAACGTCGCAGAATGAGCGCCGATGGCGGAACTGCCGATCTCCCTCCTTGCGGGGGAGATGTCCGGCAGGACAGAGGGGGGGGCCTCGCACAAACCTATCTCATATTCAGCCTTCCAAGCTGCATCTACGGCAGCAATTGCTGCAGACGGCAATGCCTTCGAGAACTCCACATAATCCCTCAAGGCCAAGCCATGCCCGCCCTGGCCCAGCCGCGCCAGCAACTCACGCGGCGTTTGCGGAATCCCCTCAACGACATAGCCCTGTTCGCTGAGGTCCTGCAGCATGGCCAGCACGCTGGACGGGACATCCAAACCCACGGCGTAGCCGGTGCGGCCGGGGGCACTGGGATAATCCGGCATCAGGATGGCCAGCTTGCGTTCGGCGCGGGCTGTCTCCTGCAGGCGGATAAAGGCCGCGACGCGGTCAGCCACTTGCGCCACACGATCCGGTTCCGGCCGGTTGGCAAAGGCGCGGTGGCCAAGTGCTGGATCGATCTCGCTCTCGCCCTTAAAGGAAATGGCGCCGGCCAGGATGCGGCCGTCGAGTTCGGGCAGCACGACATGCATGGCGAGGTCGGCGGGCGCCAGGCCGCGCTGGTTGGTCTCCCAGACGTCGCGGCGGGTGGTGGCGACGATGACCTGGAAGACGGGCACGCCGGCGCGGTCGAACAGGGTCTCATTGCCGGGTTCGGCGCCGGACGCGAAAGCGGTCGCGGTGATGATGGCGGCGGGTTTCAGCGAGGCGAGTGCTGTTTCCACGAAGGCCAGGGATGCGGGGTCCTTGAGGCTGGAGACGAAGATTGGGACCGGATTGATGCCGCGCTGGCGGAGCGCTTCGAAAAGCGCATCGATGGGCGCGACATCGGCGGCCAATAGCATCGAGCGATAGAACAGGATGGGGATGATAGGAGCGTTGACGTTGTCAGCGTCGAGTTCCTTCACACCCCCCTCTGTCCTGCCGGACATCTCCCCCGCAAGGGGGGAGATTGCGCTGTCATTGGAGATTTCGCCAATTGTCGAGGTTGCGGACGCGTCAGCTTCTAATGAAACGGGAAAAGAGCCGGCTTTGATGCAGTCCGATCTCCCCCCTTGCGGGGGAGATGTCCGGCAGGACAGAGGGGGGTGTGAAGGATCACCAACGACCCCAAGTCCTGGCTCATAAAACCCGGCTTTCGGCACTGGAACCGGCTCTGCTACGTCCGCATCCGATCCAGCCAGCCCCGCCAATCTCCGCACCAGCGCGCTCATATTCGCCGGGCCGCCCTCGCGGAAATAGTCGAGCAGGCCATCGAGCTCCTCGCGCGGCAGCGTCGAGGCTTCGATCAGGCGCAGATCCTCGTCGCGGCATTCGCCGGGCAGCAGCGCCAGCTTTATGCCGTGTGCGCGAGCGGTCGAGGCAAGCTGGTCGCAGCCGTAGCGCCACCAGTCGTAGCCGCCGAGGATGCGCACGAGGATGACCTTGGCGTGGCGGGCGACGCTGTCGACCCAGAGGTCGACGGACATGGGATGGCGCAGGTCACGCAGGGCAGCCAGCCGCATCGAGGGCAGGCGGCCGGCATCGGCCTTCCAGGCTGCCGCCAGTCCGGCGAGGTCGCTGTCGGTGAAGGACAGGGCCACGATATCCGCCGGCGTCTGCCGCAGATCGACCGGCTCGGCGAGGTCGTCGAGCGAGGCGGATGTCGTGGTGAGGATGTGCATCGCAACCCGTGTCCGAGATCAGCCGGCGAGTATACGCTCGATCGCCGGGCGGTTCAGCCCCTTCAGGCCGATGACGACGAGACGCGAGCGGCGGTCGTCCTGCGCGGTCCAGGCGCGGTCATAGTAATGATTGACGCGCGGCCCGACGGCCTGCAGCAAGAGCCGCATCGGCTTGCCACCGACCTCGACGAAGCCTTTTACACGCAGCACGTTTTCTTCTTCGGCGACTGTGGCGACACGCTTTGCCAGTTCATCGGGATTGGCGATCGAGGCAATGTCGACAATGAACGTGTCGAAGTCGTCATGCTCATGGTCGAATGCGCCGTCATGGTGGGACTTGCGGTTTTCGATGTCGTCCTCGACGGCGAGACCGAGCCCGAGCAGCACGGAGGGATCGACCTTGCCATGCGACGTCGGCACGATCTTCACGGCGCGGGCGGAGTGTTCGCCAATGATGGCGTTGGCGCGGGCGGTGCCGGCGGCGTCCATCAGGTCGCTTTTCGACAGGATGATCAGGTCGGCGCAGGCGATCTGATCCTCGAACACTTCTTCCACCGGATCGTCATGGTCGAGCGTCTCGTCCCCGGCGCGCTGCGCCTGCAAAGCATCCATGTCGTTGGCGACGCGGCCTTCGGCCAATGCCGGCCCGTCGACCACGGCGATGACGCCGTCGACTGTGACGCGGCTCTTTACGCTCGGCCATTGAAACGCCTGGACCAGCGGCTTGGGCAGCGCCAGGCCCGAAGTCTCGATCAGGATGTGGTCGACCCTCGGCGTCAGCGCGAGGATCTTGTCGAGCGCCGGGACGAAATCGTCGGCGACGGTGCAGCAGATGCAGCCATTGGCCAGTTCGACGATGTTTTCCTCCGGGCAGGTGTCTATGCCGCAGCCCTTGAGGATCTCGCCATCGATGCCGATGTCGCCGAATTCGTTGACAATGATGGCAATGCGCTTGCCGCCGGCGTTTTCCAGGAGATGGCGGACCAGCGTCGTCTTGCCGGCGCCGAGGAAGCCGGTGACGACGGTGCAGGGAACGCGGGAGAGGTTCGCAGGCGAATCTGGGGCAGTCATGGTCAATCCTTCAGCAGGTCTAAGGGAGGGATGCGGGCAACGAGGCCACGCTTCAGGCTATCGGGGCGGCCGCGCCATGGAATCAGGCCGTCCTTCGAGGTGGCGAAGAGCTTGGCGCCTGTCACGAGGTCGGCGCCGCTGGTCGTGGTCAGGTCGCCGAAGACATAGCTCCAGCACCCGTCGCGCAGGATGGCGGCGCTGAGGCGGCGCTTGCAATTGCCGAGGCATTCGACGCTGCGGATGCGGATGTCGTCGCCGGATGCGGCGCGGCGCGTGTCGTCCGCCAGCAATTCGCCGGCGCGGGGATGAGCGTCGGCGCCGGTCTCATCGCGGCAGGAGGCGCAGACGATGATGGTGACGCCGGCCAAGGCATCATCATGGCCGGACGAAATATCCGCTGTGCCAGCCGAAAAACTGCTGTCGTGGTCCAAGATCGGGCTCCTTGCCCGGAAACCCGCCGGGCGATCGGATTCTAAAGTCGCAGACGGCAGGTCTCCTGGCTCGCGGGTCATCGCCTTGGTAGCCGCCTTCCCGGGAACTCCCCAGTGGCTTTCGGCCTTGGCTCTTCGCTTACAGTTGCGGGGACAGCCGCGGATTTGGGATTTTGCCCCGCACCGCATTCCCTCTTAGCTCTTGCCGTTGCGGGCAAGAGACCATCTGAACCGGATTTAGGCTTTTGCGGGCAGCGGTGTCAACGCAACGCAGGGGCAATCTGAAATCAGGGGCGGGGACGCTTCACTACCACTGACCGCTCTTCGCGAATGCCATCTTCGTTGTTGGGATCAGGAAAAGCTGTAACGAAAGCCGTCAGAAGGATATCTCCATCTTGCCGGTCCAGCCATCCGGCGCTGTCACCCACATCGAAGTAAATGCCATCAACTTTGAAGCCAAATGTGTCTCCAGCAGGTCTAGGGTAGCGTTTTCGGATTGCCTGCGCATGTACGTCCCATGAAAAGGACGAAATCCTATCGAGGCACTCCTGCACCTCTTGGGTCAGCCTGGCTTTGATATCCATTGTTTATCCGCTAGCCTGTGTACGTTGGCTCAATTGTTATCTCCCGGCAACGCAAGGATGACCTGACGCAGCGCCTGGTACCCGTCGCCGTGGTGCCAGTCCTGATCAACGAGGAGCTCTTGACCTTCCGGCCAAGTTTCGTTGTCCAGGAGAATTTCGTTGCCGACCAGTGCTCCGCCATAGCTCGCCAGGAATATCCGGATGAAATGACTGCCAGGGCGAACCTTAGCCGTGAACAGTTTTTCCAAGCGGGCATAAAACGCTGGATATGTCCGGTTGAGAGTGCATTCCACTGCAGCCTGTGTGATCACAGGTCCACCGTAGATCTTCCAGCCAGCATCATTCCGTTGCCAGAATGCAATCTGGGCTTGCATGTTCTCGCAAACATGCTCCGCAAGGCCCTCGATCAGCACATGAAATACACCGATCAGGAATTTTCCGAATGCTTGGAAAATCGCCTGTTCACGCGTGTCGCCCAGTCCAACAAAAGATTCGATGACCGGCTGAGTGCCTAGCAACGGTGAGAAGACGTAGATTTCGAGAACAAGCCTGCGACCCGAGCCTGACGGCTCCTTGTCGAAAACTTGGGCTTCAAAGCGCAGGTCTTCCAGTCCAATCCAGACATCGTTCTGTCCACGGATGGCGCTGATCCCATGCGCAATCAACGCTTCGTGGATCAGGTCGAGAACCTCTTGCGATGCCATCATTGAACCTAGGCCGACAAAACTCCCTCAAACGGCTGCAGCCGACGGCTGATGTCAAGAGCGCCCGTCGCTGATCACGCTCAGCAGCGCCGGACCCAAATCCCCGGCAGGCGTCACTTCGATGCGTTCGAGTCCGAGCCAGCCCTGCATCTGCTTCAATTCCTCGAACAGCTCTGCAGCGGTTTCAGGCGGTGCACCGGGCTCCGCATAGGCCGCATGGACGCGCAGTATGCTGGCCGGACGGTCGGCCTTGAGGTCGACGCGTGCCACGATCCTGTCGCCGAGCAGGAACGGCAGGACATAATAGCCATATTGCCGCTTGTCGGCCGGCGTGTAGATCTCGATGCGGTAGTGGAAATCGAACAGCCGCTCGGTGCGCGACCGCTCGAAGACGACCGGATCGAACGGCGCCAGCAGGGCGCGGGCCTCGACTTTGCGCGGCAGGCGGGCGTCTTTATGAAGATAGGCCGGCTTGTCCCAACCTTCGACACGCACCGGCAGCAGCTCGCCCGTTTCAACCAGTTCCTCCAGCCGGCCCTTCATGTCGGCCGGCGACAGGCGGAAATAGTCGCGCAGGTCGCCTGAAGTCGCCACGCCGTGGGCGCGGGCAGAAATGCGCAGCAATTCGCGGTGCGCGTCCTCAGGCGTCGGCACTGGAAGGTCGAGGATCGCCTGCGGCAGCACGCGTTCGGGCAGGTCATAGAAGCGCTCGAAACCGCGGCGGTGCGCCGTGGTGATGCGCCCGGCCCAGAACAGCCATTCGAAGGCGTGCTTGGCATGGCTCCAGCCCCACCAGCCGCCCGAGCCTTTCTGGCCTTCGAGCGCGGAAGCGGCGATCGGGCCGCGCTCGGCGACCTGGCGGTAGATCTCTTCGATGTAGGCGGCGTGCTCGCGGCCCCATTTGGCGAGGCCCAGATACATTTCGTCGCCGCGCTCGGCGCGCTGCATGCGCCAGCGCATCAGCGGGTATGTCTCGACCGGCAGGAAGGAGGCCTCGTGCCCCCAGTATTCGAAAACCGTGCGCTTGCGCGTCACGGCCGCGTTGTCGAGCAGCGAGAACGGGTAGGGGCCAAGGCGCGAATAGAGCGGCATATAATGAGCGCGCACCACCGCGCTGACGGAATCGATCTGCAGCAGGCCGGTGCGGGAGAGGGTGCGGGCAAAATGTCGGCGGTCAGGCGTGCCGGTCGGGCGGGGATCGAGAAACCCCTGGGCGGCAAGCGCGATGCGACGGGCCGTGGGGAGCGAGATCTTTTCCTTCATGCAGGCATCACTTTGAAGTGTTTTGACCGAGGGTCGAATGGCTGATTCCAACCCATGCTAGCAGGGTTTTGGCGGCATCCATGTCAGGAGAGAAAAGTGGAGTAAAAAGCGAAGGAAATCAAACAGGAGCGGATCGGACCAGTTTGCCGCGATATGCCGTCCAGGTCGGTGTTTTGAACAAGGTTTGACTTGCTTCGCTGGAAGTGCTGCGCTAACCCTCGCCGCGTTGCAGCATAGGCCCTTAAAACGGTTCAGCGGTTAAACTGTCACGCTTCCGCATTAGGGTCCGGTGCTGTAATCAAAGTGGATTGGCGCCAACGGAAAGCCGAGCATGAACGCACTCTTGAGCTCATACCTGCCCATCGTCCTGTTCATAGGCGTGGCGCTGGTTGTCGGCCTGGCGTTGCTGGCCGCACCCTTCCTGGTGGCCTATCGCAATCCCGATCCCGAAAAGCTTTCCGCCTACGAGTGCGGTTTCAACTCGTTCGACGACGCGCGCATGAAGTTCGACATCCGTTTCTACCTGGTGTCGATCCTGTTCATCATCTTCGACCTGGAAGTGGCCTTCCTGTTTCCGTGGGCGGTGTCGTTTTCGAAGATCGGCATGCTCGGTTTCTGGTCGATGATGGTGTTTTTGGCGGTGCTGACCATCGGCTTTGCCTATGAATGGAAAAAAGGAGCGCTGGAATGGGATTGAACGACAGTTCAGGCACCCTCGTCGCGCCGAAGCCCAAGGGTATTATCGATCCCAACACCGGCAGGCCGGTGGGGGAGGACGATCCCTTCTTCCTCGAGATCAACAATGAGTTGGCCGACAAGGGCTTTTTGGTCACTTCGACCGAGGCGCTCATCACCTGGGCGCGCAGCGGGTCGCTGATGTTCATGACGTTCGGCCTCGCTTGCTGCGCGGTCGAGATGATCCACACCTCGATGCCACGCTATGATTCGGAGCGGTTCGGCGTCGCGCCGCGTGCGTCCCCGCGCCAGTCCGACATCATGATCGTCGCCGGCACGCTGACCAACAAGATGGCGCCGGCGCTGCGCAAGGTCTACGACCAGATGCCGGAACCGCGCTACGTCATCTCGATGGGCTCCTGCGCCAATGGCGGCGGCTACTACCATTATTCCTATTCGGTGGTGCGCGGCTGCGACCGCATCGTGCCGGTCGACATCTATGTGCCCGGCTGTCCGCCGAGCGCCGAAGCGTTGCTGTACGGCATTCTTCTGCTGCAGAAGAAAATCCGCCGCACCGGCACGATCGAACGGTAAATCCATGACCGCATCCCTGAGCGAACTGTCGACCTATCTCGGCGAGAAGCTGCCTGGCCGCTTCAGTGACGGGGTGCTTGCCTATGGCGAGCTTACCGTTCACGTCGAGCCGCGCGATCTGGTCGAGGTGATGACCTTCCTGCGCGACGATGCGCGCTGCCAGTTCATCTCGATCATCGACGTCTGCGGCGCCGACTATCCGTCGCGGGCCAAGCGCTTCGACGTCGTCTATCATCTGTTGTCGCCGAAGCAGAATGTGCGCATCCGCGTCAAGGTGCAGGCCGACGAGGAAACCATGGTGCCGTCGATCACCGGCGTGTTCCCCGGCGCCGACTGGTTCGAGCGCGAGACCTACGATCTCTACGGCGTGCTGTTTTCGGGCCATCCCGATCTGCGTCGCCTGCTGACCGACTACGGTTTCGAAGGCCATCCGCTACGCAAGGATTTCCCGCTGACCGGATTCGTCGAGGTGCGTTACGACGACGAGGCCAAGCGCGTCATCTATGAGCCGGTCGAGCTCAAGCAGGAATTCCGCAATTTCGATTTTTTGTCCCCGTGGGAAGGTACGGATTACGTGCTGCCGGGTGACGAGAAGGCAAAGCAGTAAATGGCTGAAACCTCGGTCCGCAACTTCAACATCAATTTCGGCCCGCAACACCCTGCGGCGCACGGCGTTTTGCGCCTTGTGCTGGAGCTGGACGGCGAAGTCGTCGATCGCGTCGATCCGCATATCGGGCTCTTGCATCGCGGTACCGAAAAGCTGATCGAAGCCAAAACCTATTTGCAGGCGATCCCTTATCTCGATCGGCTCGACTATTGCGCGCCGATGAACCAAGAGCACGCCTTCGCGCTCGCCGCCGAGCGCCTGCTCGGCATCGAAGTGCCGAAGCGCGGGCAGCTGATCCGCGTGCTCTATTGCGAAATCGGCCGCATCATGTCGCACATCCTCAATGTGACGACGCAGGCTATGGACGTCGGCGCGCTGACGCCGCCGCTGTGGGGCTTCGTCGAGCGCGAAAAGCTGATGGTGTTCTATGAGCGCGCCTCCGGTTCGCGCATGCATGCCGCCTATTTCCGTCCCGGCGGCGTCCATCAGGACCTGCCGCAGAAGCTGGTCGAGGACATCGGCAAGTGGATCGACCCGTTCCTGAAGTCGATCGACGACCTCGATCAGTTGCTGACCGGCAACCGCATCTTCAAGCAGCGCAATGTCGATATCGGCATCGTCTCGCTGGCGGATGCCTGGGCCTGGGGTTTTTCGGGCGTGATGGTGCGTGGCTCGGGTGCAGCCTGGGACCTGCGCAAGTCGCAGCCCTATGAATGCTATTCGGAAATGGATTTCGACATTCCGATCGGCAAGAACGGCGACTGTTTCGACCGCTACCTCGTGCGCATGGAAGAAATGCGCCAGTCGGCGAAGATCATGCGCCAGTGCGTCGATCTCCTGCTCGGCAAGGAAAGCGCCGGCCCGGTGTCGAACCTCGACGGCAAGGTGGTGCCGCCCAAGCGCCAGGCGATGAAGCGCTCGATGGAAGCGCTGATCCATCACTTCAAGCTCTACACCGAGGGTTATCGTGTACCCGCCGGCGAGGTCTATGCCGCCGTCGAAGCGCCGAAGGGCGAATTCGGCGTCTATCTGGTTTCCGACGGCTCCAACAAGCCCTACCGCTGCAAGCTGCGCGCGCCGGGTTTCGCGCATCTGCAGGCGATGGATTTCCTCTGCCGCGGCCACATGCTGGCCGACGTCACCGCCGTTCTCGGCTCCCTCGACATCGTGTTTGGTGAGGTCGATCGCTAAATGTCAGTCCGCCGTCTCGCAGAAGCCAGCGCCCAGCCAGCATCCTTCGCCTTCAACCGGGCGAATGCCGCGGCTGCGAAGCAATGGATCAAGAAATATCCGAAGGGCCGTGAGCAGTCGGCCATCATCCCGCTGCTGATGATCGCACAGGAGCAGGAAGGCTGGGTGACGAAGGCGGCGATCGAGACGATCTCCGACATGCTCGGCATGCCGCGTATCCGCGGGCTCGAGGTCGCGACCTTCTACACGCAGTACCAGCTGAATCCGGTCGGCACGCGTGCGCATATCCAGGTCTGCGGCACCACGCCCTGCATGCTGCGCGGTTCGGAAGCGCTGATGGATGTCTGCCGCTCCAGGATCCATCACGACCAGTTCCACGCCAACGACAAAGGCACCTTGTCCTGGGAAGAGGTCGAATGCCTTGGCGCCTGCGTCAACGCGCCGATGGTCATGATCTTCAAGGACACGTTCGAGGATCTGACGCCGGAACGCCTGGCTGAAATCATCGATCTCTATGACGCCGGCAAGGGTGCTTCGGTGGAACCGGGGCCGCAGAACGGCCGTACCGGCTCGGAGCCGGCCTCCGGCCTCACCACGCTGAAGAGCGAAAAGGCGATCCTCAAGTCGACCCGTGAAAGGGAAGCCAGGGAAGCGGCCAGGGCCGCCAGGGCGGCGCCCGACGCGATCATCGCAGGGCCCGTGCCGGCACCGGCTGCGGCCCCTGTCGCGCCGTCCAACACCAGCAAGCCGAAGACCGACGCCCCTGAAACCAGCCCGGCATTGAAGACGCCTTCAAAAACCAAGGTCGCGCCGACGGTTGAAAAGGCGGCGAGCGTTGCCGCCCCACTGCATTCGGCCGCCAATGCCAACAAGGCAGACTCCAAGGTCGAGCAGGTTTCCAAGCAGCGCAACGGTCCAATAACCAAGGCCGAGCCGGCATCCGCCTTCAAGGCGCCGGAGGTCAAGGTACCGGCAGCCAAGCCGGCCAAACCGTCGCTCGAGGACAAGAACCGTCCGGCCGGCATCGATAAACCGGTACAGGTCGATGACCTAAAGCTGATCTCCGGCGTCGGCCCCAAGATCGAGGGCATCCTGCATACGCTGGGCATTTTTACCTTCGCGCAGGTCGCGTCGTGGAAGAAGGCCGAACGCGAGTGGGTGGATGGCTATCTCTCTTTCCAGGGCCGCATCGATCGCGACGACTGGGTCAAGCAGGCCAAGGTGCTCGCCAAGGGTGGCGTGGCCGAATACATCCGCGTCTTCGGCAAGAAGCCGGTCTGAGGGACGAAAAATGCTCGGGGATAAAGACCGCATCTTCACCAATATCTACGGCCTGTTCGACAAGTCGCTGGCCGGCGCGATGGCACGCGGCGCCTGGGACAACACGCCCGGCATCGTTGCCAAGGGGCGCGAGTGGATCGTCAACGAGATGAAGGCGTCGGGCCTGCGCGGTCGCGGCGGCGCAGGCTTCCCGACCGGGCTCAAATGGTCGTTCATGCCCAAGCAGAGCGACGGCCGGCCGAGCTATCTCGTCATCAACGCCGACGAATCCGAGCCCGGCACCTGCAAGGACCGCGACATCCTGCGCAACGACCCGCACACGCTGGTCGAGGGCGCGCTGCTTGCCGGTTTCGCCATGGGCGCGATTGCCGCCTACATCTATGTGCGCGGTGAGTTCATCCGCGAGCGCGAGGCGCTGCAGCGCGCGATCGAGGAGGCCTACGAGGCCAAGCTGATCGGCAAGAACAACACGTCCGGCTACGATTTCGACATCTACATGCACCACGGCGCCGGCGCCTATATCTGTGGCGAGGAGACAGCGCTCCTCGAAAGCCTCGAAGGCAAGAAGGGCCAGCCCCGGCTGAAGCCGCCATTCCCTGCCAATGTCGGCCTCTATGGCTGCCCGACCACGGTCAACAATGTCGAATCGATCGCGGTTGCGCCGACCATCCTGCGCCGCGGTGCGGCCTGGTTCTCGTCCTTCGGCCGGCCCAACAATGTCGGCACCAAGCTGTTTTGCATCTCCGGCCACGTCAACAATCCGTGCACGGTCGAGGAGGCGATGTCGATCCCGTTCCGCGAGCTCATCGAGACGCATTGCGGCGGCATTCGCGGCGGCTGGGACAATCTTTTGGCGGTCATACCGGGTGGCGCCTCGGTGCCGCTGGCGCCGGCCGAGCAGATCATCGACGCGCCGATGGATTTCGACGCCTTGCGCGACCTCAAATCCGGCCTTGGAACCGCGGCTGTCATCGTCATGGACAAGTCGACCGATGTCGTGAAAGCGATTGCGCGGCTTTCCTACTTCTACAAGCACGAGAGCTGCGGCCAGTGCACGCCATGCCGCGAAGGCACCGGCTGGATGTGGCGGGTGATGGAACGGCTGGTGCGCGGCGAGGCGCAGAAGCGCGAGATCGATATGCTGCTCGACGTCACCAAGCAGATCGAGGGCCACACGATCTGCGCGCTGGGCGACGCGGCGGCATGGCCGATCCAGGGCCTGATGCGGCATTTCCGCGGCGAAGTGGAGCGGCGCATCGACGAGTTTTCGCGCAATGCGCACCGGGCGGAGCCTGTGATGGTGGCGGCGGAATAGAAGAACGTTTTATGCGGATGAAAGTCCGCAGCGAAGGGCGGGGCGAACGAAGAAACGACCAGGAGAACTCTATGGCGCCGTATTCGAACCCGCTGATGCCCAATTTGGACCAGATCGAGAAGATGAACCAGGACTTGACCAGGATGATGCCGAAGGAGATGGCCAGCGCCGTCAACCTTTTCGTGCATCCTGTGGCGGGTGCGGCGGCGATGTCGGCGCTTGGCCTCGGGCTCGCCAACCATGCTTTCGGCGTCTGGCTGGGTGCGCTTTCAGGTGCCGCAGAAGCCTGGCAGCGGCTGCTGCAGCCGATCGTCGATGATTTCGAGGCGCGCGTCGCGCAGTTCGAAGATCCAAGTCCTTCCTCCACCAAGGCACGGGCGACGGCGAAAAGCATGATTGCCGAGGCGCAGTCCTTCGCCCGGGAGGTCACCGATATTGCCGCCAAGGAAGCCGCCACTGCCGTGCCGGCCGCGAATGCCGCTCCGGCTGCGGGCGGCGCCGGCGATGCGCTGATGCCCGAGGATTTCAGGCAGCCCAACGCCATGGAGAAGCCGGCCAAACCGGCGGGTCTCAAGGCCATCTCGGGCATCGGGCCGAAGCTGGAAAAGGTTCTCAACGGCCTCGGCATCTGGACGTATGCCCAGATCGCGGCATGGACGCCGCAAGAGGTTGCCTGGGTCGAGGACTATCTGTCGCTCGGCGGCCGCATCGGCCGCGACGATTGGACAGCCCAAGCGGCGGCGCTCGCCGTCAAGAAGTGAATGAAGTGCCCGACGTGGTCTCGACCGCGTCCGGAAAAAGAGATTGCGGGAACTCCGCAGGGGTTTGAGGCGAATGGCAAAGCTCAAGGTCGACGGGAAAGAGATCACTGTACCCGACCACTACACGCTGCTGCAGGCGGCTGAAGACGCTGGCGCGGAAGTGCCGCGCTTCTGCTTCCATGAGCGGCTGTCGATCGCCGGCAATTGCCGCATGTGCCTGATCGAGGTGAAGGGCGGGCCGCCCAAGCCCCAGGCCTCCTGCGCCATGAACGTGCGCGATCTGCGTCCCGGGCCGAATGGCGAGGCGCCGGAAATCTTCACCAACACGCCGATGGTCAAGAAGGCCAGGGAAGGCGTGATGGAGTTCCTGCTGATCAACCATCCGCTGGATTGCCCGATCTGCGATCAGGGCGGCGAATGCGACCTGCAGGACCAGGCGATGGCCTTCGGCGTCGATTCCTCGCGCTATCACGAGAACAAGCGCGCGGTCGAAGACAAATACATCGGACCGCTGGTCAAGACGGTGATGAATCGCTGCATCCACTGCACGCGCTGCGTCCGCTTCACCACCGAAGTCGCCGGCATTTCCGAACTGGGCCTGATCGGCCGTGGCGAGGATGCAGAGATCACCACCTATCTCGAACAGGCGATGACCTCGGAGCTGCAGGGCAATGTCATCGACCTTTGCCCGGTCGGCGCGCTGACCTCGAAGCCATTCGCCTTCCAGGCGCGACCGTGGGAGCTGACCAAGACCGAATCCATCGACGTGATGGATGCGGTCGGCTCGGCGATTCGCGTCGATAGCCGGGGCCGCGAAGTGATGCGGATCCTGCCGCGCGTCAACGAGGCGGTGAACGAGGAGTGGATCTCCGACAAGACCCGCTTCATCTGGGACGGCCTGCGCACGCAGCGTCTCGACCGCCCCTATGTGCGCAAGGACGGCAGGCTGGTTGCCGCCAGCTGGGCCGAGGCCTTCGCCGCGATCAAGGACGCGGTGTCGCAGACGGCGCCCGAAAAGATCGGCGCTATCGCGGGCGATCTCGCCGCCGTCGAGGAAACCTATGCGCTCAAGCTGCTGATGGCTTCGCTCGGCTCGAAGAATACGGATTGCCGCCAGGATGGCGCCGCACTCGACCCGGCGCTCGGCCGTGCGAGCTACATCTTCAACCCGACCATCGAAGGCATCGAGCAGGCCGATGCGGTGCTGATCATCGGCGCCAACCCGCGCTATGAAGCCTCGGTGCTCAACGCCCGTATCCGCAAGCGCTGGCGGACCGGCAATCTGCCGGTTGGCGTCATCGGCGATGTCGGCGACACACGCTACGACTACGAACAGCTGGGCGCCGGACCGGATTCGCTGAAGGATTTGGCTGACGGCAATGGCAAGTTCTTCCAGGTGCTGAAGAAGGCGACGCATCCGCTGATCATCGTCGGCCAGGGCGCGCTGGCGCGCGCCGATGGCGCGGCCGTGCTCGGTCAGGCGGCCAAGCTCGCCGCCGCCGTCAACGCTGCCCGCGCGGATTGGAACGGCTTTGCCGTGCTGCACAATGCGGCCGGGCGCGTCGGCGGTCTCGATCTCGGCTTCGTGCCGGGCGAGGGCGGCAGAAACGTTGCCGGCATGCTGGGCGAAATGGAGCTGCTGTTCCTGCTCGGCGCCGACGAGATCGACATGGCCAAGACCGGCGGCGCCTTCGTCGTCTATATCGGCACGCATGGCGATCAGGGCGCGCACCGCGCCAATGTCATCCTGCCGGCGGCCGCCTACACGGAAAAGTCGGCCACCTATGTCAACACCGAAGGGCGTGTGCAGCAGACCAACCGCGCCGGCTTCGCGCCGGGCGAGGCGCGCGAGGACTGGGCGATCCTGCGGGCACTGTCGGATGTGCTGGGCAAGAAACTGCCGTTCGATTCGCTGCCGCAACTGCGCGCCAAGCTCTATGGCGAATACCCGCATCTGGCCCGTATCGACCAGGTCGCGGCCGGCAATGCCGAGGACATCGCTGGGGTGGCGAAGCTCGGCGGGCGGCTGAACAAGGGCACCTTTACGTCGCCGGTGACGGATTTCTACCTGACCAACCCGATCGCGCGGGCATCGGCCGTGATGGCGGAATGCTCGGCACTGGCCAAGAGCGGCTTCAAGCAGGCGGCGGAATAAGCATGGACACTTTCTTCTCCTTCTACGTGCTGCCGGCGCTGATCATTCTGCTGAAATCGGTCGTGCTGATCGTTATCCTGCTGATTTTCGTCGCCTATATCCTCTATGCCGACCGCAAGATCTGGGCGGCGGTGCAACTGCGCCGTGGCCCGAACGTCGTCGGCCCCTGGGGCACGCTGCAAGCCTTCGCCGATCTGCTGAAATTCGTCTTCAAGGAGCCGGTCATCCCGTCCGGCGCCAACAAGGGCGTGTTCCTGCTGGCGCCGCTGGTCTCGGCCGTGCTGGCGATCTCGGCCTGGGCGGTCATCCCGGTCAATCAGGGCTGGGCGATCGCCAACGTCAATGTCGGCATCCTCTACGTCTTCGCCATCTCCTCGCTCGAAGTCTATGGCGTGATCATGGGCGGCTGGGCGTCAAACTCGAAATATCCGTTCCTCGGCGCGCTGCGTTCGGCGGCTCAGATGGTGTCCTACGAAGTCTCGATCGGCTTCGTCATCGTCACTGTTCTGCTCACCGCTGGCTCGCTCAATCTGACCGATATCGTGCTGTCGCAGCATGATGGAATTGGTACGCGGCTTGGCCTGCCCAATACGTTCCTTGACTGGAACTGGCTGGCTCTGTTTCCGATGTTCATCATTTTCTTCATCTCGGCGCTGGCCGAGACGAACCGGCCGCCTTTCGATCTGGTGGAAGCCGAATCGGAACTGGTCGCCGGCCACATGGTCGAATATTCGTCGACGCCGTTCCTTTTGTTCTTCCTCGGCGAGTATGTCGCCATCGTGCTGATGTGCGCGCTGGCCACCATCCTGTTCCTCGGTGGCTGGCTGCCGCCCTTCGACTTCGCGCCGTTCACCTGGGTGCCGGGCGTCATCTGGTTCGTGCTGAAAGTCTGCTTCGTGTTCTTCGGCATCTCCATGGTGAAGGCGTTCGTGCCGCGCTACCGCTACGACCAATTGATGCGGCTTGGCTGGAAAGTGTTCCTGCCGATCTCGGTGTTCATGGTGGTCGCCACCGCGGCCTTCCTCAAGATCACGGGGTTTGCGTGATGTCCGCTCTTTCCCAAGCCGCCAAATCGCTGCTGCTGCAGGATTTCGTCAGCGCTTTCTTCCTGTCGATGCGCCAGTTCTTCGCGCCGAAAGAGACGATCAATTATCCGCACGAGAAGGGGCCGACCAGTCCGCGCTTCCGCGGCGAGCATGCGCTGCGCCGCTATCCCAATGGCGAGGAACGCTGCATCGCCTGCAAATTGTGCGAGGCGATCTGCCCGGCGCAGGCCATCACCATCGAGGCCGGCCCGCGCCGCAATGACGGCACGCGCCGCACGGTTCGCTACGACATCGACATGGTGAAGTGCATCTATTGCGGCTTCTGCCAGGAAGCCTGCCCGGTCGACGCCATCGTCGAGGGGCCGAATTTCGAATTCGCGACGGAGACGCGCGAGGAACTCTACTACGACAAGGACAAGCTGTTGGCGAATGGCGACCGGTGGGAGCGCGAACTGGCGCGCAACATCTCGCTGGACTCGCCCTACCGCTGATATTTGACGCATGGGCGGGGCAGGGGCCTCGTCCAGAGGATGATCCCGAAAAGTTGCGGACTTTTCGGACCAGATCATGCTCCGGAATACAGAGTGGCCCATGTTTCTTTCGATCGGGCCTTTCAACCCGATCGGAACATGGGCTAGGACAACGCGGCTTTGGAACCGGAGGCGGAACCAGGCCAGAGACAACAAACAGGACGAGCGTCCTGTTCGTACAGGAACCCGGGGGATCCCCAATGTTGAGTGGACTAGAGGCGGCCTTTTTCTACCTCTTCGCCTTTGTCGCGGTGGCGTCGGCGTTCATGGTCATTTCGTCGCGCAACCCCGTGCATTCGGTGCTGTTCCTGATCCTGACCTTTTTCAACGCCGCCGGCCTGTTCATGCTGACCGGGGCCGAGTTCCTGGCGATGATCCTGCTCGTCGTCTATGTCGGCGCGGTGATGGTGCTGTTTCTGTTCGTCGTCATGATGCTCGACGTCGATTTCGCCGAGATGAAGGAAGGCGCCCTGCAATATGCGCCGATCGGCGCGCTGGTCGGGCTGATCCTGGCGGCGGAGCTGATCGTCGTTCTCGGCGGCTATACGTTCGCGCCGCAGCTCGCTTCGACGGTCTCCAAGCCCATTCCGGATCTCGCCACGCGGACCAACACCGCCGCGCTCGGCGACATCCTGTATACCGACTACCTCTACTACTTCCAGATTTCGGGCCTCATCCTGCTGGTCGCCATGATTGGCGCCATCGTGCTGACGCTGCGCCATAAGCCAGGCGTCAAGCGGCAGTCGATCGCGGCCCAGGTCGGCCGCACGCCGGCGACCGGCATGGAAATCCGCAAGGTCAAGACAGGCGAGGGACTCTGAGATGGTTGTCGGCATCGCACATTATCTGACCGTATCGGCTGTTCTGTTCACGCTCGGCGTGTTCGGCATCTTCCTGAACCGCAAGAACGTCATCGTCATCCTGATGTCGGTCGAACTGATCCTGCTCGCGGTCAACATCAATTTCGTCGCCTTTTCGGCGGCGCTGGGCGATCTGGTCGGCCAGGTGTTCGCGCTGTTCGTGCTGACGGTCGCGGCGGCCGAGGCCGCCATCGGACTTGCCATTCTCGTCGTCTTCTTCCGCAACCGCGGCTCGATCGCGGTCGAAGACGTGAACATGATGAAGGGTTGACGGAACCACCATGTATCAGGCCATCGTCTTCCTTCCCCTGCTCGGCTTCCTGATCGTCGGCCTGTTCGGTACGTCGCTCGGCGCCAAGGCGTCCGAATACATCACCTCCGGTTTCCTGGTGATCGCGGCCGTGCTGTCGTGGGTCGCTTTCTTCACCATCGGTTTCGGCCATGGCGAGGTGTTCACCGTGCCGGTGCTGCGCTGGATACAGTCGGGTGGGCTGGAAGCGTCCTGGGCGCTCCGGATCGACACGCTGACGGTGGTCATGCTGGTGGTGGTCAACACCGTCTCGGCGCTGGTCCACATCTATTCGATCGGCTACATGCACCACGATCCGAACCGGCCGCGCTTCTTCGCCTATCTGTCGCTGTTCACCTTCGCCATGCTGATGCTGGTGACGGCGGACAACCTCGTGCAGATGTTCTTTGGCTGGGAAGGCGTGGGGCTGGCGTCCTACCTGCTGATCGGCTTCTGGTACAAGAAGCCGTCGGCCAATGCCGCGGCAATCAAGGCCTTTGTCGTCAACCGCGTCGGCGATTTCGGCTTCGCACTCGGCATCTTCGGCGTGTTCGTGCTGTTCGGCTCGGTCAATCTGGGCACCATCTTCGCCAATGCGGCAACGTTCATTCCGGCCGAAGGCGCCCCGCACGGCGCCGCGGTGCTGACCTTCCTCGGCTATGCGCTGGACAAGCAGGCGGCCATGACGATCGTCTGCCTGCTCTTGTTCATGGGCGCCATGGGCAAGTCGGCGCAGGTGCCGCTGCACACCTGGCTGCCGGATGCCATGGAAGGCCCGACGCCGGTTTCCGCACTGATCCATGCCGCCACCATGGTGACGGCCGGCGTGTTCATGCTGGCGCGGCTGTCGCCGCTGTTCGAACTCTCGCATTCGGCGCTGACTGTCGTGACCTTCATCGGTGCCTTCACGGCCTTCTTCGCGGCCACCGTCGGTCTCGTCCAGAACGACATCAAGCGCGTCATCGCCTACTCGACCTGCTCGCAGCTCGGCTACATGTTCGTGGCACTCGGCGTCGGCGCCTATGGCGCGGCGATCTTCCATCTGTTCACGCATGCCTTCTTCAAGGCGCTGCTGTTCCTCGGCTCGGGCTCGGTCATCCATGCCGTGTCCGACGAGCAGGACATGCGCAAGATGGGCGGCCTCAGGAAACTGATTCCGACCACCTACTGGATGATGGTGATCGGCACGCTGGCGCTGACCGGCGTCGGCATTCCGGTGACGGTCATCGGTACCGCCGGCTTCTTCTCCAAGGACGCCATCATAGAAAGCGCCTTTGCCGGCCATAATTCGGTTGCCGGCATGGCCTTCGTGGCTCTGGTCGTCGCCGCCTGCTTCACCTCCTTCTACTCCTGGCGGCTGATCTTCATGACCTTCCACGGCAAGCCGCGGGCGAGCCATGAGGTGATGCACCATGTCCATGAATCGCCGCCTGTGATGCTGGTGCCGCTGTTCATCCTGGCCGCTGGCGCACTGTTTGCCGGCGTCATCTTCCACGGCGCCTTCATCGGCGAGGGCTATGCCGAGTTCTGGAAGGCATCGCTGTTCACGCTGCCTGACAACCACATCCTGCACGACATCCACGAATTGCCGCTGTGGGTCGAACTGTCGCCCTTCATCGCCATGCTGATCGGCTTCGCGCTGGCCTGGAAATTCTACATCCGCTCGCCGGAAATGCCGGTCAACCTCGCCGCGCAGCATCGCGGGCTGTACGCCTTCCTGCTCAACAAGTGGTATTTCGACGAGCTCTACGACTTCCTGTTCGTGCGGCCCGCCAAGCGCCTCGGCCATTTCCTGTGGAAGACCGGCGACGGCACCATCATCGACGGCCTCGGCCCGGATGGCATTTCGGCGCGCGTCGTCGATGTCACCGACCGCGTCGTCAAGCTGCAGACCGGCTATCTCTACCACTATGCCTTCGCCATGCTGATCGGCGTTGCCGCACTCGTCACCTGGATGATGCTCTGATGACCGCCTGGCCAATCCTCTCGCTGGTCACCTTCCTGCCGCTGGTTGGTGTGCTGCTTATCCTGTTCATCAATGACGACAGCGAAAATGCACGCCGCAACATCCGCGCCATCGCGCTGTTGACGACGACGTTCACGTTCATCATCTCGCTGTTCATCTGGACCGGATTCGACAATTCGCAGTCCGGCTTCCAGTTCGTCGAGAAGGTCGCCTGGCTCGACTCCGGCATTTCCTACCATATGGGCGTCGACGGCATCTCGATGCTGTTCGTCATCCTGACGACGTTC
Organism: Mesorhizobium sp. M0243; assembly: GCF_040321775.1. Taxonomy (NCBI): domain Bacteria; kingdom Pseudomonadati; phylum Pseudomonadota; class Alphaproteobacteria; order Hyphomicrobiales; family Phyllobacteriaceae; genus Mesorhizobium; species Mesorhizobium sp. M0243. Next base: position 86,832 of record NZ_JAMYSF010000026.1, read on the forward strand.
CTGATGCCGCTGTGCATCCTGGCGTCGTGGGAATCGATCGAGAAGCGGGTCAAGGCCTACATGATTGCCTTCCTGCTGCTCGAAACGCTGATGATCGGCGTGTTCTGCGCGCTGGACATCGTGCTGTTCTACGTCTTCTTCGAAGCCGGCCTGATCCCGATGTTCATCATCATCGGCGTCTGGGGCGGCAAGCGGCGCGTCTACGCCTCGTTCAAGTTCTTCCTCTACACGCTCGCCGGCTCGGTGCTGATGCTGCTCGCCATCATGGCGATGTTCTTCCAGTCCGGCACAACCGACATCCCGACGCTGCTGACTCACAACTTCCCGGCCAACATGCAGACCTGGCTATGGCTTGCCTTCTTCGCCTCCTTCGCGGTGAAGATGCCAATGTGGCCGGTGCACACCTGGCTGCCCGACGCGCACGTCGAGGCGCCGACGGCGGGCTCCGTCATCCTGGCCGGCATCCTGTTGAAGATGGGCGGGTACGGCTTCCTGCGCTTCTCCTTGCCGATGTTCCCGCTGGCGTCGGAAATGTTCGCGCCGCTGGTCTTTGCGCTGTCCGTCGTCGCCATCATCTACACCTCGCTGGTGGCGCTGATGCAGGAAGACATGAAGAAGCTGATCGCCTATTCGTCGGTTGCTCATATGGGCTTCGTCACCATGGGCATCTTCGCCATGAACCAGGAAGGCGTGCAGGGCGCGATCTTCCAGATGCTCAGCCACGGCCTCGTCTCCGGCGCGCTGTTCCTGTGCGTCGGCGTCATCTACGACCGCATGCACACACGTGAGATCGCCGCCTATGGCGGCCTGGTCAACAACATGCCGAAATACGCCACGGTGTTCCTGATCTTCACCATGGCCAATGTCGGCCTGCCCGGTACCAGCGGCTTCGTCGGCGAGTTCCTGACCATGCTGGGCGTGTTCCGGGTCAACACCTGGGTGGCGTTCTTCGCCGCCACCGGCGTCATCCTGTCGGCCGCCTACGCGCTCTGGCTCTACCGCCGGGTGATCTTCGGTGCGCTGACCAAGGACAGCCTGAAGGGCCTGCTCGATCTGTCGCTGCGCGAGAAGGTGATCATCTACCCGCTGGTCGTTCTGGTCATCTTCTTCGGCGTCTATCCCGCCCCGGTCTTCGACGCGACGGCCGAATCGGTCAAGTCGCTCGTCACCAATGTCACTGCATCCATCGGCGCCGCGCAGACCGCGGCGGTGAACTGACCAGAGGTTTTGCGAACCATGACGCCGGACCTTCTCTCCAGCCTGTCGCTCTCGACGCCAGAGCTGATCCTTGCCGTCGGCGCGCTGGCGCTGCTGATGGTCGGAGCCTATTCGCGCGCCAACACGGCCAACACGGTAACCGGCCTTGCGGTTGCCGTGCTGGCGATCGCGGGCGCCTGGCTGATCTTCCGAACCGGGCAGGGCAGCGCTTACGGCAATGCCTTCATCCAGGATTCCTTCGCCCGCTTCATGAAGGTGCTGGCGCTGGTCGGCTCGGCGGTGACGCTGGTGATGTCGATGCGCTTTGCCAAAGCTGAACGCTTCGACAAGTTCGAATATCCGGTGCTGATCCTGCTCTGCACGCTCGGCATGATGCTGATGATCTCGGCCAACAGCATGATCGGCCTCTATCTCGGGCTCGAGCTGCAGTCGCTGGCGATCTATGTGCTGTGCGCGATCAATCGCGACAATCTGCGCTCGACCGAAGCAGGCCTCAAATATTTCGTCCTCGGCGCGCTGTCGTCGGGCATGCTGCTCTATGGCATCAGCCTGGTCTACGGCTACACCGGCAACACCGGCTTCCAGGAGATCGCTTCTGCGCTCGGCAGCGGCGAGCGCCAGCTCGGTCTCGTTTTCGGCCTCGTCTTCGTGCTGGCGGGCCTTGCCTTCAAGATCTCGGCGGTGCCGTTCCACATGTGGACGCCAGATGTCTATGAGGGCGCGCCGACACCGGTGACGGCCTTTTTGGCGGCAGCACCGAAGATGGCGGCGATGGCGCTGATGGTGCGCGTCACCATGGGTGCGTTCAAGCCGATCGCCTCCGACTGGCAGCAGATCATCGTCTTCATCTCGATCGCCTCGATGGCGCTTGGTGCTTTCGCCGCCATCGGCCAGACCAACATCAAGCGGCTGATGGCCTATTCCTCGATCGGCCATATGGGCTATGCGCTGGTCGGCCTTGCCGCCAACAGCCAGGCTGGCGTGCGCGGCGTTGCCATCTACATGCTGATCTATCTGGTGATGACGCTCGGCACCTTCGCCTTCATCCTCGCCATGCGGCGCAAGGAAGGCAATGTCGAGCAGATCAGCGAGCTGGCCGGCCTGTCGTCGACCAATCCGATCATGGCGACGATCCTGACCATCCTGATGTTCTCGCTGGCCGGCATCCCGCCGCTCGCCGGCTTCTGGGGGAAATGGTACGTCTTCCTCGCCGCCATCAACGCCAATCTCTATGCGCTGGCGATCATCGGCGTGCTGGCCTCGGTGGTGGGCGCCTATTACTATTTGCGCATCATCAAGATCATATGGTTCGACGAACCGGTCGGCGGTTTCGTGCCGATGGCGACGGAATTGCGTGTCGTGCTCGGCGTCTCCGGCGCCTTCGTGCTGTTCTACGTGCTGATCGGCGGGCCGATCGGCACCTATGCCGAAGCCGCCGCCAAGACGTTTTTCTAGTCGGCATGGCATTTCGGCTGGCTCCAACCTCGGCGTCGGATGGGTTCCGGCTCGAGGCGCATGAGAGCGTCGGCTCCACCAATGCGCTGGCACTGGACCACGCAAGGGCAGGCGACCCCGGCAAATTGTGGGTCGTTTCCAAGAAACAGGAAAGCGGGCGTGGCCGGCGCGGCCGCGTCTGGGCAACCCCCGAAGGCAACCTCGCGGCGACGCTGCTCGTCATCACCAAGGCAGAGCTTCGCCTTGCCGCGACGCTGGGCTTCGTCGCCGGGCTGGCGCTGGCCGATGCTCTCGATGCCGTGGTGCCGAAGGGCCGGATAGCCATCGGCCTCGACGGTGGCAGCGGAGGGAAAAACCGTTTCGAACTGAAATGGCCGAACGACGTGCTTGCCTCCGGCGCCAAGCTGGCCGGCATCCTGCTGGAATCGGCAATCCTGGAAGGCGGCCGTTTCGCGGTGGCGGTCGGAATCGGCGTCAATGTGGTGGCATACCCCGAGGATTTGCCCTATCCCGCAACATCACTCAGCGCGCTGGGCGCGGCATGCGATGCGGAAACACTGTTCCTGGCGCTGTCGGATGCCTGGAGCGAGAATGCCCGGTTGTGGGATGAGGGGCGCGGACTTGCCGCCGTCAGGCGTCGGTGGCTTGATCGTGCTGCGGGGCTCGGCGGCGAGGTTGCTGTCAGAATTGACGGTAATGTGGTGCGTGGGGTGTTCGAGACCATTGACGAGGACTGCCGTTTCGTGATCCGCGACGATGAAGGTTCGGTTCGGACGATCGCCGCCGGCGATGTGCATTTCGGCGCGGTCGCTTCGGCCAGGGCATAGGGCCGTTTATGCACGGTTCTAACTGTTTGTTTTTGCGCAACTCCGGTGGGAAAACCGTTACACACTTTTCCCGGAATTGCTTTTTGGGCTTGGCCTGAGGGCCAGGAAGGGAAAAATCATGGCGAAAGCGGAAACCGCCGAACTCGTCTTCGTGCCGCTCGGCGGCGTCGGCGAGATCGGCATGAACTTCGCTCTTTACGGCTACGGGCCGCCCAATGCGCGCGAATGGATCGTCATCGATGTCGGAGTGACCTTCCCGGATGCCAGCCTGCCGGGCGTCGACCTGGTGCTGCCCGACACGCGCTTCATCGAGGAGAACCTCGCCAATCTGCGCGGCATCATCATCACGCATGCGCATGAAGACCATTACGGCGCGCTGCTCGACACATGGCCGAAGCTGAAGGCGCCGGTCTGGATGACGCCGTTCAGCGCCGGCCTGCTGGAAGCCAAGCGGCAAGGCGAGCAGGGCGCGCCGAAAATACCGGTCACGATCTATCGGGCGGGCGAGAAATTCACCGTCGGCCCGTTCGAGATCGAAGCCATTCCGGTCGCGCACTCGATTCCCGAGCCGATGTCGCTGGCGATTACCTCGCCGGCCGGCACCGTCATCCATACCGGTGACTGGAAGATCGATCCGGAGCCGACGATTGGGCCGAAGACCGACGAGGCGCGTTTCCGGGCCTATGGCGACAAGGGCGTTCTGGCGCTGATCTGCGATTCGACCAATGCGCTGCGCGAAGGTGAGTCGCCTTCGGAAGTGGCTGTGGGCGAGGGCCTCAAAGGCGTCATCCAGGCTGCCAAGGGCCGTGTCGCCGTCACCACATTCTCCTCCAATGTCGGACGCATCGTCTCGATCGCCAAAGCGGCGCGCGATGCCGGACGCCAGTGTCTGGTGCTTGGCCGTTCGCTGAAGCGGGTCATCGATGTGGCCGGCGAACTCGGCTACATGGACGGTCTGCCGGAGTTCATCGCCGAGGAGGATTTTGGTTTCATCCCGCGCGAAAACCTGGTCATCATCTGCACCGGCAGCCAGGGCGAGCCGCTGGCCGCACTGGCCAAGCTGTCGCGCGAAGAGATGAAGTCGGTGTCACTGACGGCAGGCGACACGGTGGTGTTTTCCTCGCGTACCATTCCCGGCAACGAGAAGGCGATCCTCGAGATCAAGAACCGTCTCATCGACCTCGGCGTCAAGATCATAGAGGACGGCGATGCACTGGTGCATGTCTCCGGCCATCCGCGGCGCAGCGAATTGCGCAAGATGTATGAATGGGTGCGCCCGCAGATCGGCGTTCCCGTGCATGGCGAGGCGGCACATCTGGTGGCGCAGGGCTCGCTGATGTCGACATCGGGCATCGGCCAGGTGGCGCAGGTGCGCGACGGCGACATGCTCAGGCTTGCTCCCGGCCCAGCCACCATCATGGATCAGGTGCCGTTCGGCCGTATCTACAAGGATGGCAGACTGATCGGCACCGATCAGGCGATGGGCATCCGTGACCGGCGCAAGCTGTCCTTTGCCGGCCACGTGGCGGTCAATGTCGTGTTGGACGACAAATATGAGCTTGCCGGCGACCCCGACCTGGTCGCCATCGGCGTCGCCGAGGCCGATGGCCGTGGCGAGTCGCTGGAAGACTTGATGATCGATGCGGCAATCGGCGCGGTGGACTCGATCCCCCGTCAGCGCCGAAAAGACCTCGACCTGGTGCAAGAAGCAGTGCGGCGCGCCGTGCGCGGCGCCGCCAACGAAGCCTGGGGCAAGAAGCCGCTGGTGACTGTATTCGTCACAAGGTGACGAAAGGGAGTAGGGGAGTAGGGGAGTAGGGGAGTAGGGGAATAGGAAGAGCAAGCAGCTGATATATCTGTCTTCCCCTACTCCCTTATTCCCCTACTCCCTTACCTGGGAGTGCCAATGCTCGGACGACTGAACCATGTCGCGCTTGCCGTGCCGGATCTGGCTGCTGCCGTCGCTGCCTATCGCAACACGCTCGGCGCGGAAGTGACGGCGCCGCAGGCGCTGCCGGAGCATGGGGTGACGGTGGTGTTCGTCAATGTCGGCAACACCAAGATCGAACTTCTGGAGCCCTTGGGCGAGGGGTCGCCGATCGCCGCCTTCCTGGAGAAGAATCCTTCCGGCGGCATGCACCATCTTTGCTACGAGGTCGATGACATCCTGGCCGCGCGCGATCAGCTCAAGGCCGCCGGCGCCCGCGTGCTGGGCGACGGCAATCCGAAGATCGGCGCGAACGGCAAGCCGGTGCTGTTCCTGCATCCGAAGGATTTTTTCGGAACGCTGATCGAACTGGAGCAATCATGAGCTGGGTTTCGTTCACCGCCCTGTTTTTCGCGACCTGGTGGGTGGTGCTGTTCGCCGTGCTGCCGTTCAGCGTGAGGACGCAGGACGACGATCGTGACGTGACGCTCGGCACGGTTCCGAGCGCGCCGCGTGGGCCTCACATGCTGCGCGCCGTGATCCGCACCACCATCGCCACCGCGATCCTGATGGGCATTTTCTATGGCCTGACGCATGGGCTGGGATACAGCCTCAACGACATCCCGCACATCGTGCCGGAATTCAGCCAAACCCCAGCCAAATAGCCGGTCCCGGCCCAAGAAGATTTGTTCGGCAAAGACGTTTTCATCCGTCGGAACAGCTTGGTTCCAGACAGGAATGCTGTGTCGTTTTGCGGCCGGACGAGCGCTGACGCTAGGTAAGGTGGTTTGGCAACGCATTGCGCTAAGCAGATGATTGCACAAAAAAAATGCAAGGCACGAGGCCTTGCAATTTAAACGCGTCCGATCTGTTTCCGGTTTCCGGCGGCAGCGAGTAACCGCGCCTAGATCGCATCCTCCCAAGACTTTGACCGCGTAGGAGAGCAGATTTTTTTCTACCCTCTCGGTTATCGAGGTACATTAGCCTAAGGCGAATGACAATGTCACGAAGAATTTTGCCTTGAAACGGGCATTCTCGTGCTGCACTGCACAATAGTGTGGCAGGCGTTGCTTGGCGAACGATCATCAAGACGCGCGCGGTGACCGGGAGGCCTTGCGGCGCCGTGGGTCTTCTGGGCGGGCGAAGGACGGTGCGACGCTTCTGATCCCGGCTATCCCGTGCTTTTTGAAAATCGATTGCCGCTTTTCGGGCCGAAGCGTCCGGGTTCCCATTCCGCCTTGAAATGGCTATGAAGCCGGGTCAAGCAAGCCAAAGTCGCGCCGATTCTGACGCGACCCTCCTCACTCACGGACCAGTCCATGCGTTTGTCGCGCTATTTCCTGCCTATCCTCAAAGAAAATCCGCGCGAGGCCGAGATCGTCTCGCACCGGCTGATGCTGCGCGCCGGCATGATCCGCCAGCAGGGGCAGGGCAGTTTCTCGTGGCTGCCACTCGGCAAGCGAGTGCTGGACAAGGTCTGCCGCATTATTCGCGAGGAGCAGAATCGCGCCGGTGCGCTGGAAATCCTGATGCCGACCATCCAGTCGGCCGATCTGTGGCGCGAAAGCGGCCGCTATGACGACTACGGCAAGGAGATGCTGCGCATCAAGGACCGGCAGGACCGCGACATGCTCTACGGCCCGACCAATGAGGAAGTGGTCACCGAGATCGTCCGCGCCTATGTGAAGTCCTACAAGGACCTGCCGCTCAATCTCTACCACATCCAGTGGAAGTTCCGCGACGAAGTGCGGCCGCGCTTCGGCGTCATGCGTTCGCGCGAGTTCCTGATGAAGGACGCCTATTCTTTCGACCTCGACTTCGAGGGCGCCAGGGCGGCCTACAACAGGATGTTCGTGTCCTATCTCCGGACTTTTACGCGCATGGGGCTGCAGGCAATACCGATGCGGGCCGACACCGGGCCGATCGGCGGCGATCTCAGCCATGAATTCATCATCCTGGCCGACACCGGCGAGAGCCAGGTCTATTGCCACCGCGACTATCTTTCGCTCGATGTGCCCGGAGAGAAGACCAACTTCGCCAATGCCGCCGAGATCGGCGATATCGTCAAGACTTGGACGACACCCTACGCGGCCACCGACGAGATGCATGACGAGGCGGCGTGGGAGAAGATCGGCGAGAGCGACAAGGTTTCGGCGCGCGGCATCGAGGTCGGCCACATCTTCCATTTCGGCGATAAATATTCGAAACCCATGGGCGCCAAGGTGACCGGGCCAGACGGCAAGGATCATTTCGTCTCCGGAGGCTCCTATGGCATCGGTCCGTCGCGGCTGGTCGCTGCGATCATCGAAGCCAGCCATGACGACAACGGCATCATCTGGCCGGAGGCGGTGGCGCCGTTCGACATCGGGCTGATCAACATGAAAGCGGGCGACGCCGAGTGCGACCGCGTCTGCGACGAGCTGCATGCCGCTTTCGTCGCCGCCGGCAAGGACGTGCTCTATGACGACACCGACCAGAGGCCCGGCGGCAAGTTCGCCACCGCCGACCTGATCGGCCTGCCCTGGCAAGTGATCGTCGGCCCGCGCGGTGTCGCCGCCGGCGAGATCGAGATCAAGAATCGCAAGACCGGCGAGCGCGAGACGCTGCCGATCGCAGACGTGAAAAAGCGCTTCGGTGTCGCCGCATGAGCGAGGCGGTGGCGGCAAGACCGGTCGGCGCCGGACCCTTTTCCATCTTCGAGCGCATGGTTGCCTGGCGCTATCTGCGTTCGCGGCGCAAGGAGACGGTGATCTCGGTGATCGCCTCGATCTCTTTCCTCGGCATCATGCTGGGCGTCGCCACGCTGATCGTGGTCATGGCGGTGATGAACGGTTTCAGGGCGGAGCTTTTGACGCGCATCCTCGGCGTCAACGGTCACCTGATCGTGCAGCCGCTCGATTCGCCGCTGGAGGACTATGCGCAGGTCGCCAGCCGCATCAACGGTGTAGCAGGCGTCAAATATGCCATCCCGCTGATCGATGGCCAGGTGCTTGCGCAAGGCAATGTCGGCGGCGGAACCGGAGCGCTGGTGCGCGGCATACGCGGCGAGGATCTGAGCAAGATCGCCATCGTTGCCAGCAACATCAAGCAGGGTTCGATCGCCGATTTCGACTCTGGCGAGGGGGTTGCCATCGGCAAGCGCATGGCCGAGAATCTCGGCCTGACGCTTGGCGATACCATCACCTTGATTTCGCCCGACGGCGACGTGACGCCGATCGGCACCACGCCGCGCATGAAGGGCTACAAGATCGCGGCGATCTTCGAAGTCGGCATGTCCGAATATGACACCTCCATCGTCTACATGCCGTTTTCCGAAGCGCAGCTCTATTTCAACATGGATGGGCGGGCGCAGACGATCGAGATCTATGTCGACAATCCAGACGATGTCGATGCGCTGAAACCGAAGGTGGAGGCGGCGGCGCAGCGGCCGATCGACATGGTCGACTGGCGCCAGCGCAACGAGACCTTCTTCTCCGCCCTGCAGGTCGAGCGCAACGTCATGTTCATGATCCTGACGCTGATCGTGCTGGTGGCGGCGCTGAACATCATCTCCGGCCTGATCATGCTGGTGAAGGACAAGGGCCACGACATCGCCATCCTGCGCACCATGGGGGCTTCGCGCGGCGCCATCCTGCGCATCTTCCTGATGACGGGTGCGGCGATCGGCGTGACCGGCACGCTTGCCGGTGTGCTGCTCGGCGTGCTGATCTGCACCAACATCGAATCCATCCGCCAGTTCTTCTCATGGATGACCGGCAAGGTGCTGTTCAATCCTGAACTCTATTTCCTCAGCCAGTTGCCGGCGAAGATGGATCCACGCGAGACCACCTATGTCGTCCTGATGGCGCTCGGCCTGTCCTTCCTGGCAACGGTGTTTCCGGCATGGCGCGCCGCGCGTCTCGATCCGGTCGAAGCCTTGAGGTACGAGTAGTGGCCGAGGTCATTATCGAGCTGAAGAGCGTCGAGCGGCACTATGTCCAGGGGCCGCGCAAGCTCACCATCCTGAACGGCGCCGATTTCTCGCTGAAGCGCGGTGAGATGGTGGCGCTGGTGGCGCCGTCGGGCACCGGCAAGTCGACGCTGCTGCACACTGCCGGCCTGCTGGAGCGTCCCGACGCCGGTGACGTCATCCTGGCCGGCCGTGCCTGCGGGCGGCTTTCCGACGACGAGCGCACGGCGATCCGCCGCAACGATGTCGGCTTCGTCTACCAGTTCCATCACCTGCTGCCGGAATTCTCGGCGCTGGAAAACATCATGATGCCGCAGCTCATCAAAGGGCTGAGCCGCAAGGACGCGGCCGAGCGCGCGGCGCAGCTGCTCGATTACATGCAGATCGGCAAGCGCGCGTCGCACCGGCCGTCCGAACTCTCCGGCGGCGAGCAGCAGCGCGTCGCCATTGCCCGCGCGGTTGCCAATGCGCCGCTGGTGCTGCTGGCGGACGAGCCGACCGGCAATCTCGACCCGGTCACCGCGTCTTATGTGTTCGAGGCACTGGCGGCGCTGGTCAAGCAGTCGGGCCTTGCGGCGCTGATCGCCACCCACAATCACGAACTGGCATCTCGCATGGACCGGCGCGTTACGCTAGCCGACGGCAAAGTGGTGCCGCTTTAGTCTCCGATGTCGTCATCCTAGGGCGGAGCTCCGCGGAGCGGAGCGTAGACCCTAGGATCCATGCCGTTACTTTCGAGACAAATGCAGGGGTCGAGGATATGCGACCTTTATCAGAGCGATAATTCTGCACCGTAGCATCGCCCCTAGGTCACGGCATGGATCCTAGGGTCTGTGCGCGTCGCTCCGCCCCTTGCTCCGCCCTAGAGCGTTTCATATTTTGACGGAAGCGTAGCCTGCGTTTTCGAAGTAGTTCTTGCATTCGGCTGCCTCGATGGTTTCGACGAGGTGGCCGATG
>NZ_JAMYSF010000027.1:0-95449 GCF_040321775.1 Mesorhizobium sp. M0243
GCCAACCGCCGCTACTGCACGCTCACGAAGATCATTTGAAAGCGCTCGCGTCATCAGATGCTGGCCTCCAATCCAGCCAGCATCTTGAATCACAAACATCCGGCTTTGGGAATCCTACGATTCTCTCAAAATAGGAATCGCTCTAGTGCTCGATCGGTCCCTTGGCCATCACAAGCGCCGTGCCGGCGGTGGTCGGACGCTCGATCATACGCCGCACGCGCGGCGGTTCGTCGCCGCTGTGCAGGGCCCGCACGCGTTCGCCGATGACGGCGTCGGCATGGGTGATGCGTCCATTGTGCCTGATATATTCGATCCAGGTCGGCGTGTGATAATGCTCGATCCATACGGTGGGATTCTCGAGATCGCGTGCCAGCGTCCAGTTGCGGGCGCCGTCACGACGGCGGATGCGGCCGCGTTCGGCCATGATGGCGAGGAACTCCGGTTCGTCCTCGTGCCGGATCACATACTCGATCATGATGGCGATGGGACCACTGCGCGGCTTCAGGTCAAGCGCAAGGTGCGGTTCCTTGAAGCGATTGAGCGGGTCGAGGTTGAGCACCTGCTGTTGCGGCAGCGGGAGCAAAAGGCCGATGGCGCCGCCGGCCAGCATGGCGACGCTGGCTGCGATCAGCGCGGTTTCGGCGCCGTGCGCATCGGCGACGACACCCCAGATCCAGCTGCCGAGCGCGATGCCGCCGAAAGTCGCGGTCTGGTAGACCGACAGCACCCGGCCGACCACCCAGCGCGGCGTCGCCATCTGCACCGTGACGTTGAAATGCGAAAGCGCGATCACCCAGCAGGCGCCGCCGACAAGCAGGCCGAGCGACGTCTGCCAGGCATGCTGGCTGACGGCGGCATTGAAGGCGCAGACAGCGAAGCCGGCAAAAGCACAGCGCACCATCGTCTCGCTAGACAGCAACTGCCGCAGCCTGACGCTGATCAAGGCGCCGCCGACCGCGCCGATGCCGAAGGCGCCGAGCATGATGCCATAGGTCAGCGCATCGCCCTTGACGACATCGCGCGCCACCAGAGGCAGCAACGCAAGCACAGCGCCTGCACTGAAGCCGAACGCAGCTCCCCTGACCAGCACCTTGCCGATGTTGGGCGACATGGCGACATAGCGCAGGCCGGCGCCCATGGCGGCCCCCAGCGACTCGCGCGGCAAGGTCGACATGGGCACGTCCGGCTTCCAGCGCGCCAGCACGACGATCAGGCCGATATAGCTCACCGCGTTCGCCGCGAAGGCGGCCGCCGCACCGGCCGCGGCGACAATGATGCCGCCGATCGCCGGACCGACGCTGCGCGTCAGGTTAAAGCCCATCGAATTGAGGGCGACGGCCGCCGGCACCTTGTTGCGGGGTACGATATCGCCGACGGAGGCTTGCCATGACGGGCTGTTGAGCGCGGTGCCGCTGTCGATCAGGAAGGTGAAGGCAAGCAGCGTCCATGGCGTGATCAGGCCGGAATAAGTGAACACGGTCAGGAGCACCGACACCACCAGCATGAAGGTCTGGGCGACCAGCATCACCTTGCGCCGGTCGAAACTGTCGGCGATGGCGCCGGCTACGAGTGCAAACAGCATGATCGGCAAGGTGGTCGAAGCCTGGACCAGGGCCACCTGATAGGGCGAGGTGGCGATCGTGGTCATCATCCAGGCGGCGCCGACACCCTGGATCAGGCCACCGAAATTCGAGACGAGACTTGCGCCCCATACGGCGCGGAAAATGCCGTGACGGAAGGGCGCCAGCGCCGAGACGCTCTCGCTGTCCGGCTTTTCGTCAATCATTTGGGGTTCCTGCCATGTCGTGCCTGCTCGTCAGACAATCCGTTTGCGCAGACCGTTTGCCGAAAGTAGGGCATGGCGCCGCAAAGGGCAAAAAAGCTCATGGTCCAACAATGGGATAGAGGCGGTCCAGGCCTTGTCCGCCGTGGGTCCGGAGGTGCCGCGGGGATCGGCGGCTCTGTCTTCAGACAATTGCGAACGGCATGCCGCGGCACACCATCCTGGAACAGATTCAGAATCCGTTCTGGATGCGCTCGAAGATGACGTTGGTGAAGGCCGATATCTGGCTGCCGATGAAGGGGCCGGTCAGCGCCACCACCAGCATGATGGCGACGATTTTCGGCACAAAGGTCAAGGTGATCTCCTGCACCTGCGTCAGCGCCTGGATGAGGGCGATGCCGATGCCGACCACCATGGCGACCAGCACCACCGGAGCCGACGCGACGAGCACCGTCCACACCGCATACTGGACGATGTCGAGAGCGTCGGCCTCATTCATGGGACTGGCTCTCTGCCGAAAGCGTCAGCTTGCTGCCTTGACCGAAACTCCCGGACCGACCGCGACTTCGGTGCCGTTCTGCAGCACGGCGATGAGACCGTTGCTGGCGAGGCGCACCGAAGCCACGGTGCCTGTCGTCAGGCCGTCGGCGGAGGTTATCGAGCGCCCGATCAGTGCGTCGGCCTGCGACAGCGCCGAGGACTGCATGATCTGATTGAGCTTGGTGTTGGTCTGCACCGATTGCTCGACCTGAGAGAAGGTGGCGAGCTGGGCGACATATTGCGTCGAATCCATCGGCTTGGTTGGATCCTGGTTCTTCATCTCGGCGATCAGAAGCTTCAGGAACGACTGGTAGTCGACCGCTGTCTTCGAGGTCGACGCCGTGGCCTGATTGGCGCCGGTCGGAATCGTCGTCGTCATGTCCACGTTCATCAGTATCGTGCTCCCACAGCCAACGGGCGCTCGGCACCCGAAACATCGTCATTACCACCCAGCGCGCGGCGTTCGAGCGGATAAAGCGCGCGGATCGCCTTCAGCGCCTCGTAGATATGATCCTCGCCGACCATGCGGTCGATCTGTTTCAGCGCGCTGCAGATCTGGGTGTCCTCGAAGCTTGCCAGAAGCAGCGGCAGCGAACGGCGGAACATGTCGCGTGCGGCGGCGGCGCCGGCCGGGTTCATCAGCATGACCTGCAGGATGAAATAAAGCTGCTTGAGCGGCGTCGAGGCATCGTCGGCCTGAATCACGTGGCTTTCGAGCAGGAACTGGACGTCGTTCATCAATTCGACGGTGACCTTGCGGTCGACCCGGATGACGGCGCCGTTGATGTAGATCTTTTCGTTCGGCTTCAGCGATATCTTCAGCGTGTTGGTCATTGAATGCCGTCCCTGATGATCTGGGACACCTCGATCAACCCTTCGAAATTGTTGGTGCGGCCCTGACGGATGTCCTCCGCCTCGCGCAGCAGCCACAGGCCGATGGAAATGAGGTTGGCGCGCAGTTCCTTGGGCAGGGCGTTGTCGCTGGAGCCAAGATCCTCGACGAAGGCGGTCCAGACGCGGTTGGTGAAGTGAAGCGCCTCGATCGCCTCCATCGAATCGTGGCCGGCCGCTGCTGCCGCCGCCAGCATGTCGATCGAGCGGGTCAGAAGCTCCCGCTCGCGGTCCTTCGCGTCGGCAACGGAGTTGCTCTGGATGTCGGCGTAGGAGAATTGGTACATCGTTGGGGCTCTACCGTTCCGTTAAGCGTTGTCAGGTCAGGTAATTCAACAGGCTGAGCTGCTGCAGGCGTGCGGTCAACGCGAAAGACGTTTCGATGTGCTGTGTCAGGTCCGCGACCCGTGTCGCGGCTGCCGCCGGATCGACGGCTTCCAGATCGAGAATGTGCCGTTCGAAAAGGTCGACCTGCGTTTTCATCCGATCGTTGGCATCGGAAACCCGCTTCTGGACGATGCCGGTCTCGGATTGAAGCTGGCCAATGCCGCTCAGCGCTTCGCCAACCAATGTGGTCGAGCGGCTGACAACCGTATTCTTCGCCGCCTGGCTGATGTTGCTGGACATCAGGCTGCTGACCATGGCTGCCGCCATGGCGAGTTTCTGAATGCCATCGCTGTTGGCGCTGGTCGAAGTCGGTGTGGTTTCGTTGAGTGCGATGCGGCTGACGATCTGCTGGTCGGTGGCGTTCGACCAGTTGCCTTGCCAACCCGCGCCCGTGAACTGCGGCACGACATCATTGGTGATGAAATCGTCCATCTGGGCAGCCGTGATGTTGGCCGCTGCCGGGTCGTCCTGGGTGAAACCGAAATTGGTGAGGAAAGCGGTATCGAATGCAGCCTTGGCAGGAGAGCCGGCAGCGGTGAAATCGTTGATCGGCTTGACGTCTGTGTTGGTGCCGGCAAACAGATATTCACCATTAACGCTGGTGTTGAGGATCGAGGTCAGCTGCTGGATGGTCGCCTTGCCGGAGTCCCGGGTGAGGCTGTTGGACGAGTCGCTCGAGGAAGCGGTGGTCAGGGCGGACAGGAAGGTCTGCGCGGCGGTGGAGAGCTGACCAAGCGAGGTCTGCGTCGAGGAAAGCCGGGCGCCGACCAGGCCGTTGGAATCGATGATGACGTTGAGCCGGTCAAGATCGCGCTGGAAGGTGACGGCCTGGGTGGTGCGCCCACCGAGAGCCAGGCCGACGTCAGCGACCCGGCCCGTCGAGGATTCTTTGGTGGCTTTGACGAGTTCGGCCTGCATGCGCATCTGCTGGGAGCGCATGGCATTGGAGATTGCGGCCGAGGAGACTGAAGTCATGGAATTATCCCACCGCGTTGAGCAAGGCCGTCAACATGTCGTCGACGGTTTTCATCATCCGGGCTGATGCCTGGTAGGTGTGTTCGAGGTCGAGCAGCAGCGACATTTCCTGGTCGACATTGACCCCGGTCGCGTTGGACAGCGCCTCGGCGCTGCGCGATGCCAGTGCTTCCTTGGCGTCGGAGGCGGTCGAAGCCTGCTGGCGCACGCTCTCGAACCAACCGATCGAACTGGCGGCGTAGTCGGATACGCTGGAGGTTGCCGAAACGCCGGCGGCGGGGTCGAAAGTCATCGGCTGGTCGAGCCGGTCGCCATAGGCAACCAGAAGGGTGGAATAGGACGCGCCGCCGCCCGTGTTGGCGACATAGGCCGCACCGTTGGCACCGCCGTCGCGCAGCAGCGTCGGGTTGCCGCCGGTGCTCGGGTCCATCGCTGCATTGACGCTGATGGACGCGGCAAGGCCGGTGACCAGCGTGCCGGCGGCCGGCACGGCCGGCGCTCCCGACCAGGTGAACAGGCCGGCGGCATTGGCCATCGAGGGTGCGGTCTCGGCAAAAGCGGTGATCAGGCCACGCGCGGTCTCATCGAGCTGGCTCTGCATGGTCGAGGCGACGCCGTCGCGCAATTGCAGCAGGCCGGCAAGCGTGCCGCTGGCGCTGGTGTTGCCGCCGGCTCCCGCCGAGATCGGCACGTTGTCGATGTAAACGGCATTGCCGGCGGCACCCGCGGTATAGCCTGCCGACGCCGCGAAGGTGACCGTGCGCGGTATCGTCTCGAACAAAGTCGTGCCGTCACCGGTGGTGATGACCATGTCATTGTCGCCTCGCGTGAAGGTCGACACCGGGACATAGTTCGAAATCTTCTTCAAAAGCGCGTCGCGCTGGTCGAGCGCATCGGAAACGTCGGTGCCGGAACGGGTTCCGGACATGACCGCCGTGTTGGCATCCTGGAACTGGCTGAGCAGCGAGTTCAGGTCATCGACGGCGGTGGCGATCTGGCCGTCGGTCTGGGTGCGGAAATCCTGGACTGCCTTGGAGCCCTCATTGAGCGAGCGCACGACCTGCTTGGCGGCGTCGATGACCGAGGCGCCGAGGTTCTGGTTCGACGGCGAGGTGGCGTAGAGCTGCAGCGCCTGCTGCAGGTTGGCGATCGCGGTCGAGGGCGAGGACGCATTGTCGACGCCATTGACCGCAACGCCCAGCTGATCCATGCCGCTGTAGAGCGCGTTCTGCCCGCTCCAGGCCGACAGCGCGCCGAGATTCTGGCGAAACAAAAGCTCGTTGGCTGCGCGCTGGATATCGACCGAACGCGCGCCCGGCGCCGTGCTGGTGACGACGGCCTGACGCCGTGAATAGTCCGGGTTGGAGGCGTCGGCCACGTTGCGCGAGACAACGCTGGTCTGTCGCGCGGTGTTCATAAGCGCCGACTGGGCGATACTCAATGCGGTAGACAGTGACATGCGGGTCTTTCGCGGGCGACGCCCGTCTTATCTCTTCAGGTTGACAAGGACGTCCATCAGATCGGAACCGGTCTGGAAGACTTTCGAATTGGCGGTGTAGCTGCGCTGCGCCGCGATCATGTTGGTCAGCTCTTCGGCGATGTCGACGTTGGAATTCTCGAGCGCGCCGGAGATGATGGAGCCGAGCTTGCCTTCATTGGCAAAGCCGACACGAACCGCGCCGGACTCGGTGCCCTGCGAATAGACGTTGCCAGGCAGCGCGGTGAGCTGATCCGGGCTCTGTACGTCAGCCAGCGGGATCTTGTAGAGCGGCTTGGTGGAGCCGTCCTTGTACTGCGCGTAGATGGTGCCGTCCTTGCTGATCTGAACCTTGTCGATGGTGCTCGGCGCGTTGCCGTTGACCTGGGCGTCGGAAACCGTGAAGCCGGCGCCAAGCTGGGTCAGCGCAGACAGATCGAGCGAAAAGGCGGCGCCGTTGGGCACGGTGAGGGAGACGCTGTCGACGGCGCCGGTGAGCTTGCCAGTGGTGGCGTCGAACGTCAGGTTGGCCGAGCCCAGCGCGCCGCCGGTATAGGGGAATGCTGTCCCGGCCGTGGCCTGAGACTGATCGAAGACCGAGACCTGCCAGGTGCCGGCGCCGGTGTTGGTGAAATAGACGTCGAGCAGCTTCTTGTTGCCGAGATTGTCGTAGGCAACCATCGAGGATTTCGAGGTGTACTGCGCGCCGACAGCATTGGTGGTGGGCAGATTGCCGGCGGCGACCGGGGTCGCGCCGGCCGGCAGGTTGCCGGCATAGCTGCCCTCGGTGCTCGGCGTTGCGGTCATTCCCTGGTCGGAGATGACAACCGGGACCAACCCCTCGAAGCCATTGACCGTCGCTGCCGGTACGCCGTTGTCGTAGCTGTACGCCATCAGCTGGAAGCCGGCCGAGTTGACCAGTCTGCCTTGACCGTCGGGAACGAAAGCGCCGGCCCGGGTCAGGTAGGGGGTGCCGCTCGGATCCTGAACGACAAAGAAGCCATCGCCGCTGACGGCAAGGTCGGAAACCGAGGTCGTGTACTGAAGCACACCCGGATCGCTGACCGCCTGGCGGATCGTGGTGGTGACGCCGCCGGAATTATAGGCACCGCCGGTCGACGGCATGACCAGCGTCGAGAATTCGGCGGAGGACCGCTTGTAGCCGGTGGTGTCGGAATTGGCGATGTTGTCGGCGACCGTCGACAGGCGGTTTGCCTGGGCGTTCATGCCGGAGACGCCGGTCCGCATCATTCCGTAGAGGCTCATCGAAACGTCTCCGCTGTGTCCATGCTGCTGGCTACGAGGCTACGCATGTTTTCTTGCGCGAGGCTGGCGCGGCGCTGCATCAGAAGACGAGCCGGTAGCCGAGGAAACGCTTGGAATCGATCGGGTCGGTGCCCAGCTTCTCGCGCAGCTTCTTGCGCAGTTTGCTGATGTGGCTTTCCACCACGTTCTCCTCGACCTCTTCGTCGAAGATGCCGTAGATGGCATTGAAAACCTGGGTCTTGGTGACACGGCGCCCCCGATTGCTCGCCAGATATTCGAGGATGCGGCGCTCGCGGCGCGGCAGGGGGAGGGGCTGACCGTCGATCTCGGGGTCGCGGCCGTCCATGAAGATGCGCATGGCGCCGATCTCGGTGTAGGCGACGTCTTCCTGGGCGCGGCGGCGGATGGCGGTGATGCGGGCCAGAATCTCGCGGATATGGACGGGCTTGCGAATGACGTCGTCGACGCCGCTCTCGAACAACCGCAGCGTGTTCTCCAGCGAATGCTGTTCGCTGAGCGCAATGACCGGAGCGCCGGTGCGGTCGCGGATCTGGCGGGGAGAGATGGAACCTTCGCGGCAGTCGCCGATGAGGAAGGCCCGGACCGAGCGCAGATCGGTGTCCGCGGCCGAGTTCACCCACTCACCGAATTCGCCGGACGCAAAGCCTGCACAGGCGATGCCCTCACGATCGAAAAGTGAATTGTATCCCTCTGTTACGAGCTCGCGCTCGTCAACGATCACAATCATCGGCCCCGCCTTCCGAATCAAATCATTTGCCCCGTGAAGAGAGGCGTATCCGCTGGCGGGAATCCTGAACAACCGTCATTTCTTGTAGCTAGTTTCTTGGGAGTCTGGAATCGTACCGGTTGCATTAGCGGGCGGCCAGATGTGCTTTCGGCGGCAAGGTATGATCAAGTCAAACCAACAATTCGGGTTGTACGGTTGGTCTATTAGTAACGGGAAATGCGCTTACGGGTTGCAGAAGCCGCGGGCGTTCGCGGTCCATTTTCCAAAGCCGGTGGCGACCATGTTGGCAATGACGCGGCAGACATAGATCTTCTGCGCCGGGTCGTTGTCGGGACCGGCATGATAGCGGGCAACGGCCATCGACCAGGTCTCGTGACGGGCATGAAGGCTGGCCAGGAAGCGCGCCGCATAGTCGACGTTCTGGCGTGGGTCGAGCATGTCCTCGACGCTGCGAAAATGCGATGCGTGATAGTGGTGATTGATCTGCATGCAGCCCAGATCGATCAGGGTCTTGCCCTCGCGCCGGGCATTGGCGAAGGCGGCAAGGGCCTCGGTCCGGCTCCTCGGAAAGACTGCTTTTCCTTCTATATTCAAGGCATTGGGTTGAAGGCTGCCCTTGTTTCCGGTCTCCGTCAGGCCAACGGCATAGAGGATGCCGGCGGGCACGCCATAACGATCGGCGGCGCGCAGGATCTCCGGCTCGCAGGGGTTGGCCGCGGCTGCGGCGGCGTTTGCCGCGCTAGATAAAGATATCGCCGCCAGCGCGCTCGCGAGCAGGCGAAGTGCCGCGGCCGTAGTCCTGCGCGTCATCGTTGCGTTTCCCTGAGGATTGCTGGCCCGGTTGCTGGCCGCCGGCTCCACCATTGCCGCTGCCCGAATTCCCCGGTTGAAAGGATGCTGGATCGCGGCCTGTCGCCGCCGCCATAGGAGCGGTTGCATCCGTCCGGGTTGTAGCGGGAGCTGCTACCGAAGGTTGCAGTATCGTGACCTTGTCAACCTCGAAGCCGAGCCCCCGCAGTGACTTGACGATGGCCTCGCTGTCGGCGGACAGCCGACGATAAGCGTCGTGCGTTTCAGGCTTCAGCTCAATCGAAAGTTGTTCCCCGGAGAGGCGAAGATTGGCCGTCACCATGCCGAGTTCGGCGGGGTGGAGTTCGATCTTCAACACATGTGTCGGAACGGCAACAGAGCTGGCCAGATGGGTGGTCGTGGGTGAGGCTGAAAGCGCCTTTTGCGGCCCGGCGTCGGCGGCTATGGCGTTGATCACATTGAGGGCTGCCTGGCTGATGGGACTTTGCGGCGGTGCGGGGAAACTCCGTTCCGACACCACGTCGATGCGCGCAGTGGACAGGGACTGTTTTCCCGCTTCTGGACGCATCGAGGACTGGACATCCTCGATGCTCTTCATCGCATTCGCGGTGTGCTTCGACCGCACGCCGGGCACATCGGCGGCCGGTGCGTCCGACAGCTTCTGGGCCGCCGCTGCGGCGTCGCGTTTTGGCGCGCTGGAGGCAGCGCTCGGCGACTGACCGTCAAGCGCCGTCAAAGGTCCGTCGACGATCGACGCCTGCTCCGGCTTCGACATGGTTTCGAGTGCTTCGCGTCCGCCCGCGGCTTTTGGCCGGTAGGTCTTTGGCAGTGAAGCCTGCCCATCGAGCGCCGGGTCCGACGGATTCTCGCCGGTGGCCGTATTGCCCCCGGCTGCCTTGGCCGTTGTCGCGAAATGCCGCAGGTCATGAAACGCGATCAGCAGCGGCAGGTCGTCCTGAAGCGGCCCGGCATCCGGCGCCGTCTCTCCGGCGTCGGCCTTGTGCACCTTTGCTTCCAATTCGTCCTTGCCGGCTTTCACGCTTGCCACTTTGGCCGAGGTGGTCCTTCCGGGCTCGGCCGATGCCGGTTCGGCCTTGGCGTCATGCCCGGCAAGGCCGGCAGCGAGCTTGCTCCAGCGCTGGTCGCGCGATCCCGCCTCTGTCGACGGCTGCCGTTCCGGGCGGGCATCGTCGCGCAGCATCTTGCCGAAGCCGGCGTCATCGTTCCTGCCGTTCGCGGCAGGCTGCTCCGACGTCGCGCGCGTGGAGGCAAATCCTGGCAAGGCCGAGCCGAGGCTGGTGGTCATTTTGGGGCGGCTCCAAGCATCTGGTCGATCAGGTCGAGCTGTCGACGTGTTCTGGTCATGGCGGCGTCGGTCGGATCGGCGGGCTCTGGACCGGCTGCGGGTGACGGTGCCGACGCCGGCATGACAGTCGCAGGGTCGGCGGATGCCGCTGCTGCCATGTCCGGCGCATTGGCGGCTGGTCCGCCGGAGGCCGCGGTGACGGCGGGTTGCTCCGAGATGGCGCCTTCGACCGGTGGCAGGCCACTGTCATCGGCGCCTTGCGCCGTGGCGATCTCGGGCACCGGCTGCGCCGCGGCGGCAGGAACTGGGGCAGGCTTTTCCGCCGGAAGGGCGGTGGGCGGCGCGACGACCTCGCCGGCAATGGCCTGCGCGGCGTCGAGCAAAGCGCGGTCGCCCTCCGACAGCCGGCTGCGGTCGATCTTGCCGAGCTTGGCGCGAACGTCCTCGATTGTACCCGAGGTGACGGTGGAAAGGCTGGCATAGAGCAGGGCGCGTGGATCGTCCTGATTGGTGTTGCCGTCGCGGCCCTGTTCCGCCCGCGCCGAAGCGAAGGCCGACAAGTCGTTCAGGCCGTCTATCGCGGCTCGGCGGGCGATGCGCAGATAGATCACCTTCTCGCGCTCGGGATCCATCATCGAGGTGATGTCGCCCAGCTTGTCCTGGCTGATCGACATGTGCAGCGCGATGACGCCGGAGACGAAGGAGTCGGCGAACTGGCTGGCATAGGGCGAATAGAGATAGCGCTCGACATATTGGGTGGAAGCAAGGGCGAAGCGTGCCGCGTCGCCTTGCGCGACTGCAAGGCCAACCGAACGGCGAAGTGCCGCTTCCTCGACCAGCGTGCCGGGGCTGAGCAATCTTGCCTCGTCGAGCAGACGGAGTGCGGTCGCCGGTTGATCGCCGGCAAGCAGTGAGCCTTTGACCAGGGCGAGGAAGGCGCCGAGATCCGGAGGCAGCGCCATGGGATCGATCGGCCTCAAGGCTTCGATAGCCTCGCCGGGCCGGCCGTTGAGGTAATCAATCACGCCTTTGGCGATGGCAAGGCTTTGCGGGTCCGTCATAGCGCGCGACGTGGCCGCTTCGACGGTCACCGGGTTGCCGCCGCTCATGCCGTAGACAAGCAGAGCTCGAAAGTTCTTGGGATCCTTGTAGTCCTCGGCATTCGCCGCCCGCAGGCGCGCATCTGCCATCTCCAGCAGCTTGGCTTGCATCGGCAGGGCGGCATGATCGCCGGCGGCTATGCGGTCCTGGATGAGTTGCAGCGAGCGCACCAACTGATACGGCTGCAGCGTATCCTGGGCGAAACCGGTCGACGGGTGTCCGCCGGCCAGCAGCAACAGGCCAATCAACCGGCGGGTGACGGCCGCTCGCTTCATCCGCCGGTCGCCATCAGGATCTCGATGCGGCGGTTCGCGGCCGCCAATGGATCGGCTGCTATTTTCGGCTGGCGGTCGGCGAAGCCGGCGACCTCGGTGATGCGGCGTTCGTCGACGCCGCCGCGCACCAGCATGTAATAGGCGGAATGCGCGCGTGCCGTCGACAGCCGCCAATTGTCGTAGCTGTCGCTGCGGAACGGCCGGGCATCGGTGTGGCCGTTGATGCTGATGGTGCCCTTCTGGCTATTGATGATGCGGCCGATCTTCTCCATCGCCAGCACCAGTTCGCGTCTCGGCAACGCCGAGCCGACCTCGAACATGCCGAAGTCGAACTGGTCGGTGATCGAGATGATGACGCCCTTGTCGGTGGCTTCGACCGAGACGCCGTCGTGCAGCTTGTCGCCAGGCTTGAAAGCATCGGCCAACTGCCGCTTGACGTCGGCCGCTGCCTTCACGGCAGCCGCGGTTGGTGCCTTCTCGCCGATGTCGGGCTTGGTGGCGTTTTGCGTCGCGGCTTTCGCTCCGCCCGCGACCGTGGTGCCGTCCGGTTTGGTCTCGCCGGCCATTGCCGTGGCAGGGTTCGCGGCCTGCTTGCCGGTCGCGTCCTTAGCCAGCGGCTCGAGCGGTGCCGCGACAGGCGGCACGGCTTTGACTTTGAGCACTTGCGTTTCGGCGGTCTTGTCGCCGGGCTTGGCCGGATCGCCCTCGATCTTGGTGCGCTCGGCGCTGGCCTCGGCGCCGGGCGCCGCGACCTGCTGCGACCAGAAATCCGGCTCGAAGGGATCGCGGTAGGAGGCGCCACCGGAGGCGCCGGTAGCCGGTCCGGCAGCCTGCACGCCGCCGTCGCCTTTCTGGCTGACATTCTGCATGACGCCGGTATCCGCGGCGATTTCCGAAAGCACCGCGTAGGGGTCGGCGAAGAGATGATCGTCGGTGCGTTCCGCCTGCTGCGGCTCCTGCTTGTCCTGCTTGCGGTCCGACGCGCCCGCGCCGGCATTGCCGTTCTGTCCGGCTTTGCTGGTCGCCTCTTGCGGATCGTCGGCCGTCAGCCCCATGGCGCGCGGGCCGTCGCCGAGATCCTCCAGGCCCTTGCGGCTCGAATTGCGGTCGACCAGCTTGACCGGGTTGAAGTAGCTGGCGACGGCTGCCTTGGTCTGCTCGTTGGCGGCGTTGATCAGCCACATGACCAGGAAGAAGCACATCATGGCCGTCATGAAGTCGGCGAAGGCGATCTTCCAGACGCCGCCATGGTGGGCTTCGTCATGGTCGTCATGACTGCGCCGCACGATGATGATCTCGTGGCGGCCGTGATCGGCGTCGGCGACGCTCATGCCAGGACCTCCGAGAGGGTCGTCGACCATTCGGCCATGCGCGTCTCGAACACCGCCTCGTCGATGGCGACGGTCAGGTCGAAGCCTGGCGTCTCGACAAAATCGAGATTGGCGGCGCGGGGTCCGAGCGACGCCTTCAGTGTTTCGAACATCGAGAGCGGGCCGCGCACGACGATGCGCACCGCTTCGGCATCGCCAACCGCTTCGCGAACGGCGCCGGCCAACGCATCGATCGAACGTTTCTGCAGATCGTCGCTGACGATGCCGCCGATGATGCGGGCGACCGTGGCGGCGACAAGTCCGGTCACGCGCGCCTCCATCGCATCGATGCGAAACGAGACAGCCTTGCCGACATCGTCGCCGAGGCTTTCGAGAAATATCCTTGCTTCCTCGGCACTGGCCTGGCGTTCGGCTTCGAGCGCGGCGTCATGCGCAGCCGACAGGCGGACCTCCAGCGCTGCCTCCGCCTGGGCAACCGCCTCGGCGATCAGCGTGCCGATATCGGCTTGTGGCGCCGGCGTCTCGGGCTTGTGGTCGGGATCGACTGCTGCCCGGGGCTGGCCGGCGCGTTGCGCGCGCGTCCCGAAATCGGGCAGAAGGTCGAAGAGGGCTACGGAGGGCATGGTTTACACCGCCACTTCCTGGGCAGCCCATTTGCGCAGGATCTGCGCGGTGCGCTCCTCGTTGAGATCGACCATCCTGGCAAGCCTGTCCTGCGGCGCCGGCCGGATCTTCTGGCGAAGATCGTCGAGCGGCGTGGGGCCTGGGCGTGTGCCTGGCAAGGTCCCGATCGCGGCACTGTCGGTGGCCGCCATTGCCTCCGGCGTCGGCAGCGAGCGCTGGACGTCGTCGAAGCTGGGACCTGCCAGGGCCGGAGTAGCCTTTGCCGTCAGCGCCGCGGCCATCGGCCTCAGGCCGAAGAAGGCGACCAGGAACACCACGACGATGAAGGCACCGGCATTGATCATCGTGCCGGCATGCTGGCCGATAGAATCGAGCATTCCCGCCTGCGGGATCGCCTCGCCATCCAGGCCGTCGATGAACTCGACCGCCGAGACGTCGATGATGTCGCCGCGCTTTTCGTCCAGGCCGGTGGCGGACGTGACCATCTTCTGGATCTCGGCGACGCGCTTGGCGATCTGCTCCGGCGTGGCGTCCTTGCCGAGGATGGCCGTCAGCCGCTGCTGATTGACGACCACGGCAATCGACATCTTGGTGACGGTGTAACCGTTGGAGACCGTGGCGATCTTCTTGGAATTGATCTCGTAGTTGGTGATCTCTTCCCTGCGGTCGTTTTGCGAGGAGGATTGCGGACCATCGGTGGCGGTTGCCTGGGTCTCGGGCAGGTTCTGCTCGACGCTGGCCGGAGTGGAAGCCTGCTTCTGGTTGTTGTTCTCGTTGGCCCGCACCGACTGCACCGAGCGTTCGACGCGGGAATTCGGATCGAAGATGGTCTCTTCCGTCTGGCGGGTGTCGGTGTTGACCTCGGCCTTGACGCTGGCGCGGAAATTGTCGGGGCCGAGATAGGCCGTCAGCGCACGGCGGATGTTGTCTCCGATCTGCGCCTCGACGGTCTGCTCGACGCCGAGCGTGCGGGCGGCGCTGGTGTTGGAAGGGTCGTCGCCCGCGGCCAGCAGATTGCCGCTGGAATCGAGAACGGTCACCTTGTCGGCCGACAGGCCGGGAACGGCGGCGGCGACGAGATGGCGGATCGACATGGCGCTCTTCTCGGCGTCGATGCCGGCGTAGCGGATGACCACGGAAGCGGAGGGCTGCTGCTCGTCGCGGCGAAAATTGGCGCGTTCGGACATGACGATGTGGACCCGCGCAGCCTTGATGCCCGATATCGACTGGATGGTGCGGGCGATCTCGCCTTCAAGCGCGCGCACGCGGGTGATCTGCTGCATGAAGGAGGTGAGGCCGAGCGAGCCGACATTGTCGAACAATTCGTAGCCGGCATTGGCGCTGGTCGGCAGGCCCTTTTCGGCAAGCAGCATGCGGGCTTGAGCGGTGGTGCCGGCCGGCACCAGAACCGAGGTCCCATCGGCGCCGACATCGAAACCGATACCGGCTTCGCCCAGCACCAGGCCGATCTGGTTCACGTCGGCACGGTCTAGTCCCACATAGAGCGTGTCGTAGGCGGGGCGGTTGAGATAGACCGAGGCGATGCCGATTACGCCCATCACCAGAATGGCGATGCCCGCCAGCATGGCGAGGCGCTTCACGCCAAACCCGCGGAGATTCGAGATGATGCTCTGGATCTGTTCCGGCACGGTTCAACGACTCCCAGCATGATTGTCCGCTGGAACTCTAGTCTTCGAAGCTTGTGCGAAAATGAAATCGGGCCGCGCTTGCGGCGCGGCCCGATTATCTGATGGGAAGGTGGGCGCCCGTGATCAGCTCTTGAACAGTGACAGGATCGACTGCGAGGCGGCGTTGGCGATCGACAATGCCTGGATGCCGAGCTGCTGCTGCACCTGCAGGGCCTGGAGGCGGGTCGATTCCTTGTTCATGTCGGCATCGACGAGCTGGCCGACGCCGCGGTCGATGGAGTCCATCAAGCTCTGGGTAAAGGTCTTCTGCAGGTCGATGCTGCTCTTGGCCGAGCCGAGGATGGTGGCGGAGTCGGTCAGTTGAGCCATGACCTTGTCCATCCTGGTTACCATCTGCGTGATGATGTCGTCGGTTACCCCTGGGGCCGTGATGTCGAGGTTATAGGCGGAAATATTGTCGACCTTGGCGACCGCTCCCGCCGCCGTCTGGCCGGCGGTGTTCGCGGCGATATCCGTTCCTCCGCCCGCGATCACGCCAGCATAGGCGTTATCGTACAGGGTCTGGGCGGCGCCCGTGGAATAGATGGAGGTTTTGCGATCGAGGGTTCCGGAATTCTTGACCTCGGCGGCGAGGCCGTAGTCGAAAAGCTTGGTGCCCTCGACATCGATGTTGATCGTTCCGATCGACACTGCGCCGGATGAGGAGCGATTGAATGAGGACACGATCTGCGAGTCGGGCTGAACGCCATCATTGGGGGCGGCAGTCTGCTTGGAGGTCACCGCCAGGAAATTCGAGCCGGAGAAGGTCGCCGCATCGGCAAACGACTTCATCTGCGTCTGAAGCGCCTTGATCTCGGTCTGGGTTTTTGCCTTGGCGGCATCCGTCTGACCGACCATGGACAGCACCTTGGTCTTGATCTGCCCGATCGTTGTCAGCACATTGTTCATGCCGGTGTAAGCGGCGTCGACCTTCGAGGCGCCGAGGCCGAGTGCATCCTGCACGGTCGACAGGGCCGCGTTGTCGGAGCGCATCGTGGTGGCGATCGACCAGTAGGCGGCGTTGTCCGAGGCCTGCGAGACCCGGTAACCGGTCGATATGCGGGCCTGCGTCTGTTCAAGCGACTTGTTGGTGGCGCTGAGGCTTTGAAGTGCGGTTAACGCCGAAGCGTTGGTCATGATGCTCGCCAAGAAAGTCGCTCCTTCTCAAAAGCCGACATGCTCAGACATGCCGGATGGGCCTGTTCAACGGGTGGCATCGTGCCGGTCGGACCGATTCGCCAACTGTCGTAAGCTATTGGTTAACCATAACTAGCGCGGCATGGTTAACAGCCTGTTAAAAGCTGGCTTTTGAGAGTTAAGCATCGAGGGTTGCGTGGGGCTGGAGCAAAACGCAGATCGGGCCGCGCTTTTGGCGCGGCCCGATTTTTAGTGCGAACTGTGGTTGAGCGAAGGCGATTAGCCGCGGAAGAGCGACAGGATCGACTGCGACGAACCGTTGGCGATCGACAGCGCCTGGATGCCGAGCTGCTGCTGGACCTGCAGGGCCTGCAGACGGGTCGATTCCTTGTTCATGTCCGCATCGACGAGCTGGCCGACACCGCGATCGATGGAGTCCATCAGGTTCGAGGTGAAGGTCTTCTGCAGGTCGATACTGCTCTTGGCGGCGCCGAGCGTGGTGGCGGCGTTGGTCATGGCCTTGAGCGCGGCGTCGACGACGTTCATCTGCTGCGCGATCTGGCTATCGCTGGCAGCCGTGCCACCCGAAAAGATAGTGAGCGAGGCAACCGAATAGGTGTCGGTTGCCGCTGCTGCAGCACCCAGGGTGGGGTTCGAGGCCGTGGCAACAGCAGCGCCCGTGGTGCCGAGGCGAGCCGTGTCGAGAATACCCTTGGCGGTTGGTGCCGCGCCGGCATCGTACAGCTTGATGCTTTCCACATTGACATCGATCGTCGAGATCGAAGCCGCGCCGGTCGCGTCGCGGTTGAAGGCCGAAACAATCTTCACGTCGGCCGCGGTGCCTGTCGCAGTGGACACCGAAAGCATGTTGGTGCCGGAGAAGGTGGCGCCATCGGCGTAGGCCTTCAACTGGTTCTGAAGGGCGGCGATTTCGACCTGGGTCTTTTCCTTGGAGGCGTCCGTCTGGCCGTAGGACGCGACCAGCTTGGTCTTGATCTGGTTGATGGTATCGATCGCGCTACTCATGCCGGTATAGGCTGTGTCGACCTTGGAGGCGCCGAGGCCGAGAGCGTCCGAAACGGTGGACATTGCCTGGTTGTCGGAGCGCATCGTGGTGGCGATCGACCAGTAGGCGGCGTTGTCCGAAGCCTGCGAGACCTTGTAGCCGGTCGAGATGCGGGCCTGGGTGTCGGTGAGGGATTTGCTGGTGGCGTTGAGGCTCTGCAGGGCCGTCAATGCGGCGCTGTTCGTCATGATGCTGGACATGGTACTCGTACCTTGATTTTACAGGTATTTTTTACATACCGGCTCTACCGGTATGACGGTGCGGCATCATGCCCATGATCTCTCAAAATCGATCACCCGCCATCTGCGAGCGAATATGCGGGCAAGTCCCTACCAAAGGGCTAAACCGGACGGTTAATCGAAAATATATTGCTGGGATTTCGAGCCGGCGCGGCAGGATCAGTTGAAGGAGCGCACCAGGCTGCCGACAAGCAGGTTCCAGCCGTCGATCAGGACGAAGAACAGGATCTTGAACGGCAGCGACACCACTGTCGGCGGCAGCATCATCATGCCCATCGCCATGGTGATCGTGGCCACGATCAGGTCGATGACCAGGAATGGCAGCACGATCAGGAAGCCGATCTCGAAACCGCGCCGGATCTCCGAGATCATGAAGGCCGGCACCAGGATGCGCAGGTCGACGGTGTCACGCGAAACGGTCTGGCCGCGCTCGCGGGCGAGGTCGGCGAAGAGGTCGAAATCTTTGTCACGCACATTGTGCAGCATGAAGGTGCGGAACGGGTCCGAAATCTTGTCGAAGGCTTCGGTCTGGGTGATCTGGTTGTCCATCAGCGGCTTGACGCCGGTGTTCCAGGCCTGATCGAAGGTCGGCGCCATGACATAGAAGGTCATGAACAGCGACAGCGAAATCAGGATGAGGTTTGCCGGTGTCGACTGCAGGCCGATGCCGGCGCGCAGGATCGAGAAGGCGATGACGAAACGGGTGAAGCTGGTCACCATGATCAGCAGGCCTGGCGCCACCGACAGAACGGTCAGCAGGCCGAACATCTGGATGATGTAGCCGACGGTGGTGCCGTCAGCCTTGCCGATGCCGCCGAGATCGAGTTGCTGGGCCGCCGCGATGGAGGTGGCGGCGGCGATCATGGCCGTGGCGAGAAGGAGTTTTCTCATTCGAGCAGCAATGTCCTGATGAGTACCTGTTTGGCGTGACCCTGGCTGCGGATCGCGGCGCGGTCTTCGAGGTCGGCCTTCAGGTGCTGGTAGCCGCTGGCGCCCTCGATCTGATGCATCTTCAACGTGCGCACCAGGGCCAGAAGGTCCTGGTGGATGTCATCCGACATTGCCTGTGGCTGCGGCGCGTCATAGACGATGGACACCTCCATCCTGATCCAGGTGCCGGCAGGCGAGGCGATGTTGGTGGTGATCGGCGCCAGCACGACAAGCATCGGGCCCAGGCCTGGCTGCT
The DNA here is from genome assembly GCF_040321775.1 of Mesorhizobium sp. M0243. NCBI lineage: Bacteria > Pseudomonadati > Pseudomonadota > Alphaproteobacteria > Hyphomicrobiales > Phyllobacteriaceae > Mesorhizobium > Mesorhizobium sp. M0243. The sequence continues at coordinate 18,831 of NZ_JAMYSF010000027.1, forward strand.
CGGCCGCGGCGGGCTGCATGATCTTGCCTTCGTTCTCAGGCGCGACCGGTACCGAAGCCGGTGCGCCAACGCCTTTGAGATAACCGCCGGACATCCAGCCCATGCCAATGGCGGCCGCCGTCACAAGCAGCAGCAGGCCGGCCTGGATGGCAGGGGAGGGACCCTTGCGTGGCTGAACCTGTTCGATATTTGCCACGGCGCCCTGCTCCGATCCTAGAACGGAAGAACCTGGTCGAGAATCTGCTGGCCGTAGGCAGGCTGCTGGACCTCGGTGATGCGACCGCGTCCGCCGTAGGAGATGCGGGCCTCGGCGATGCGTTCGTAGGGGATGGTGTTTTCGGCGCCGATATCGGCCGGCCGCACGATGCCGGCGAGCGTCAGCACCCTGAGCTCGGCGTTGACGCGCACTTCCTGCGATCCGGTGATCATCAGATTGCCGTTGGGCAGCACATCGGTGACGATCGCCGCGACATTGAGCTCAAGCGTCTCCGAGCGCTTGATCTCGCCGTCGGCAGTCGTGTCCGTGGTGGAGCTGAGAGCCCCAGCGCCCTTGCCGGCGGTGCTCCACTTGTCCCACTGCGCGCTGAGGTCGTAACCGAGCTTGCGATTGGCGGTGCGGCTCCTGTCGTTCTGGTTCTTGAAGTTGGCCCGATCGTTGATCTTGATCTTGACCGTCAGGATGTCGCCCTGGGACAGCGCCCGCGGGTCGGTGAACAGCCGGCTCTGGCGGTCGTCCCACAACGAGAATTTCTTGACCGGCGCGGGCGGCGTTTGCGGATAGCGATAGAGGGAGCCGGTGCTGCCGCCATCGATGCCGGAGCCGACCGGGGACAGAGCCGGCTCCCTGCCGACCTCCTTGAGGTTGGTTCCGCAACCCGACAGCATGGTGACCGCGCACAGGACAAGCATTTTCCGGATCATGACGGATCTACCCTTCGGGCTGCGCTGGCCATAATGCCGGTGAGCGTCGCCGCCGCCTTCTGGTCCATTTCGTTGAGGATGACGCTCGCCTTGCGTGAATCGAGCTTCATCAATATGGCCGCAGCCAGATCGGCGTTGACGATGGCCAGCCGCTCGGCGGCGGCGTCGGGTTTCATACCGGCGTAGATCTGGACGACGCCGTCCTCGGCCCGGGCCAGGAAAACCTCGCGCCGCTTCAGCCAGGTCTCGTATTCAGCTTTCTTTGCATCGAGAGCTTTCATGCGCTCGTCAATGCCGGCCTGGAGCTGCTTCAGTTCCTCCGCCTGCAGGACATAGCGGCGGTCGCGGGCGGCGTCGGCGATGTTTGAGCAGAAGCGCTCGATCTCGCTTTGGTCCGGCGCCTTTTCCCGTGTCAATTGCCGCGGCGCCGCTGCCACCGGTGCCCCCGGCAGGACCTGGCGGACCGTCTCCTCGCCGCGTGCGGTGTCGCCGGCAAAGGGCAGAGCCGCGAGAATAGCGGTCGCGAGCAGGATCGCGGCTTTGCGGTGTCTGCCGTCATGGCGTGGGAAGGAGCGCGTCATCGGCATCGCCTATTGCAGAACCAGGTCGGCCTGCAGGGCCCCGGCCGACTTGATGCCCTGCAAAATGGCGATGATGCCGTCCGGCTTGACCCCGAGGCGGTTGAGGCCGGAAACGAGGGTTTGGAGATCGGGTCCGTCAAGCACGGCAACGCGGGCGTCGGGCCGGCTGGCGTCGATGGCGGTGAACGGTTCGATGGCGGTCTCGCCCTTGGAGAAGGGCTCGGGCTGGACGACGCGCGGCGCTTCGGTGATGCGCACGGTGAGCGTGCCGTGGCTGATGGCGACCCGCGAGATCTTGACGTCATTGCCGATGACGATGGTGCCGGTGCGCTCGTCGATGACGACACGAGCCGGCGTGTCGGATTCGACCACCAAATTCTCGATTTCGGCATAGAAGCGCGCCGCCGAGACACCCTTCGGCCTTCTGATCTGAACGGTGCGCGAATCGCGCTCTGCCGCCACCCGCATGCCGAAGCGTTGGCCGGTGTAATCGTTGATGGCGTCCGCGATGCGGATAGCGGTCGAGAAATCGGGATTGCGCAGTTGCAGCGTCAGGATCGCCTGATCGTCGAACTCGGCCTGGACAGCACGCTCGACGATGGCGCCGTTCGGCACGCGGCCGGAGGTCGGCACGCCTTGCGTCAGTTGCTCGGCCTGTCCCTGGGCGGTAAAGCCGGACACGATGACCGAGCCCTGGCCGACGGCATAGATCTCGCCGTCCGCCGCCTTCAGCGGCGTCATGATCAGCGTGCCGCCGGAAAGCGAGGTCGCGTCGCCCATCGAGGAGACGTCGATGTCGATGCGGGCGCCCGACTGCACGTAGGGCGGCATGTTGGCGGTGACGATGACGGCGGCGACATTCTTGGCACGTGCACTGCCGCCTTCGGTGGCGATGCCGAGGTTTTCGAGCATCGCGCGGATAGACTGTTCGGTAAATGGCGAGTTGCGCAGGCTGTCGCCCGATCCGGCAAGGCCGATGACCAGGCCGTAGCCGACGAGCTGATTGTCGCGCGAACTCTGCAGCTGGGCGATGTCCTTGATGCGCGAGGCGACCTGGCCCGGCGGCAGCGAACTCGGCCCGGTCGAAACCCGGAACATGCGGCTGGTGGTGGCCGGATCATATTCGGGATCGTTGTAGACGCCGCCATTCTTGGCGGCGAGCTCACGCTTGGCCTTCGGCGTCAAGCCGTCGGCCAGCGCCGGCTGCAGGCCAAGCACGGCTGCCAGTATCAGGGTAAGCCCGCGCATCATGAAGCGCTGACCTGGATGGTTCCATCCGCCATCACGGTGCCGGACAGGACTTTGCCGCTGTCGATGTTGCGAACCTTGACGAGGTCGCCCGCGGCTCCCGGCTGCAGCGTCACGGCGGTGGCCGAGATCGTCAGCCCGCCGGCGATGAAGAAGATCTGCACGGAAGCACCCTGTTCGACCAGCCAGGCCTCGCGGATCGCGGTGGAGGGAATGTAGCGGCCGGGCAGCAGCGTGCGCTTGGCAACCTTGCCATCCAGTTCCTCGACCCGTGTGGCGACCGCCTCCGGCTTGTGCTTGCCGACGATAAGGGTGACCTGTTTCAGGGCAGCCAGGTTGATGGTCTCGCCGGGATAGATAACCCGGCTCGGAATAAGCACCACCTCGCCGACAGCTTGATTGCTGGCGATCTGGGTGGCCGATTGGTTGGCCGACTCCTGGGCAAAAGCCGGCAGGCCGCCGGTCACCAGCGCAAGGACGAGCGCGGTGCGGCGGAATGCGGACAGGAGGCCGGGCGTCGACATCATGCTTTACCTGATGTTCTTGGAGACCACGGAGGCCATGTCGTCGGCGGCCTGGATGACCTTGGAGTTCATCTCATAGGCGCGCTGCGCCGAGATCAGCTCGGTGATTTCCTTGACCGGGTCGACGTTGGAGGCTTCGAGATAGCCCTGCTGGATGGTGGCAAAGCCGGGATCGCCAGGCACGCCGACATTGGCTGGCCCCGAAGCCGTGGTTTCCTGGAACAGATTGTCGCCGAGCGGCGCCAGGCCGGCCTCGTTGGCGAAATTGGCGATCTGAAGCTGACCGAGGTTCTGCAGGTCGGTCTGGCCGTCGATGCGGGCGAAGACCTGGCCGGTCTTGTTGACGATGACCTCGACGGCATCCACGGGGACATTGATTGCCGGAATGACGGCAGCGCCGTCGACCGTCACCAACTGGCCGGTGGCGTTGGTGTTGAGAGCTCCGGCGCGGCTGTAGAGCGTGCCGCCGTCGGCACCCTCGATCTGAAACCAGCCCCTGCCGGTCAGCGCCAGGTCGAAACTGTTGCCGGTGCTGGTCAGTTCGCCCTGGGTGTGCACGTTGCGCACGGCCGTCGTCTTGACGCCGAGGCCGATCGAGACGCCCTCCGGCACCAGCGAGGCGTTGGAGCGGTTGGGCACGCCTTGCGTGCGGTCGACCTGATAGAGCAGGTCGGAGAATTCGGCACGGGCGCGCTTGTAGCCGGTGGTGTTGATGTTGGCGATGTTGTTGGCGATGACTTCCAGATTTGTCTGCTGGGCATTCATGCCGGTGGCGGCGATGGCGAGTGCTTTCATGGCGGAATCCTCAGATGCCCATTCGGCTGACTTCGAGATAGGCGGAAACCACCTTGTCGCGGATGGCGACGGCGGTCTGAAGCGCCTGCTGCGCGCTCATCACGGCGTCGACCACCTGGCGGGTGTCGGCGTCGCCCTTGAGCGCCTGCAACGATACCTGCTCGGCATTCTGCAGCGTGTCGACGGTCTTGGAGGCTGCCTGGCTCAGCGCCTCGGCGAAGGAGGTGCCGACATTGCCGCCGGCCGAGGGTGCCGCGCCGCCCTGGAGCAGGCTTGTGGCCGCGTCGTCGCCGCCGATCGACGGCTTGAACTGAAGCGCTCCGATACCGCTGATCATTACTGGTTCCTCATCAGGTCGATGGTCATGGAAATCAGGTCGCGGGCCTGCTTGACCACCTGAAGGTTGGCCTCGTAGGAGCGATTGGCCTCGGTCATGTCGGCCATTTCGATCAGCACGTTGACGTTGGGCATCTTGACATAGCCCTTCTCGTCGGCGGCCTCGTTGCCGGGCTGGAACTCGACTGGAAAGTCACTGGGATCTCGATCGATCGAGTTCACTGCAACAGTTGAACTGCCGGAGGCCCGGTCAAGCTCGGAGACGAAGCTGATGGTCTTGCGGCGATAAGGATCGGAGCCGGGCGCGGTGCCGGTCGACTGGGCGTTGGCGAGGTTTTCGGAAACCACGCGCAGGCGCTCCGACTGGGCGCCGAGGCCGGATGCTGCGACTTTGAGGGCTGCGGTCAGTGCGTCCATGGTCAGCTCTTCACCGCCATCATCATCATCGTATGAAAAGCCTTGACGATCGCCGTGTTGAGTTCGAAGGAGCGGCGCACCTCGCCGGCTTTCAGCAACTGGTCTTCCAGAACGACCGAGTTCTTGGACGGCATGACGACGCCGTCATCCTCCTGCGGCTTGATGGTGAAGCCGGCATTGGTCGCTGCATTGCCGAGATGGCCGGCCTGGGTGGCCTGCAGCGATACGGCGGCGCGGTCGAGCACCTTTTCGAATGGCTCGACGTCGTTTGCCGTATAACCCGGCGTGTTGGCATTGGCGATGTTGCCGGCGACTGCCGACTGGCGCACGGCCAGCCATTGCGCTTGCTTGGCGGCGAGGTCGAAAAGGGAAACGGGCTCCATGGGAATCTCCGAGCAGGTACCCAGAGACTAGGCCGCCAGTCTTGCGCGGGCCTTGCGGATGGCCGGAAGCCGGAGATCGTTTATCTGGAGAGTTCGATTACCCGGTCGGCACTGGTGACCATGACCCATTTGCCGTTGCGCTGCTCGATGGAGGACACTTGGCTGGAGTCAGGCAGTATCGAGCCGCGCTGGACGATCCAGAGGCCAGCGTCGTCCTGGATCATGGCACGGCCGTTGGCGACATGAACCATGCGGAATTTCGCCGCGTCGGCCGGAAACGGTTGCTCGTCGGGTGCGGCTGCGGGATTGGCATCATCCCGCACCGTCCCCGTGGCAAGAAGATCGAGATTGGCCGCGGGAATATCCTTTGCCGTCAGCGGCGCGCTGCGTTCGGCGACCACGCCGCCGCCCGCTCGCCCGGAATTGGAGCCGGTGCCGCCGAACTTCATCGCCTGGACGCCAAACTGATCCTGGTTGAAGAAGATGTACCAGGGAAACAGGGCGCAGATCAGGCCGAGCGTGATGCCGAGCGCGGCTATGACGAAATCGCTGCGTCGGTCGGACTTCTTCTTCAGTCGGGGAAACGGTGCCTTTGGCGGCTGCGGCCATTCGGTGCGCGGGAACAGCCCGTCGATCAGCGAGTCGCGGCTGGCCTGCGTCATCTCGGCAGCCACCGCCCGGGGAGCCCGGGGCAGAGCGGGTTCGACGGGCCTGGCCAGATCAGGATCGGCTTTGCCAGCCCGTGGCAGGATTGGCTTGACGGCTCTGGCCAGAACGGCCTCGGCTTTCGCTGCGATGGTACGGGCAGCCTTTGCCTTGGCGGTTCTCGTTTCGTCAGCCTCGGCTTGCTCCACGGCATTGGCCTCGGCGATCATGTCGCGCAGGATGCGCTCGGTATATTCGCGTTCAGTCTCCGGCATCGGCGTTCAGCTTGCTCTTGAGGTGGCGGGCGAGATCGGAGAAAGGGTCGGCCGACGGGCGATCCTTCGGCGCTTGCGTCAGCGCCTCATAGATCAGCGGCACCTGGCGCACGGCGATGTCGAGTTCGGCATCGACGCCCCCCTGATAGGCCCCAAGCAACCGGATATCGCGCGTGTCCTCGAAGCGCGAGATCATCGACTTCAGCCTTGTCACCAGCGCGCGCTGTTCGACGCTCCAGGCCTTTCCGGCCAACCGCGATATGGAGGACAGCGGGTTGACGGGGGGATAGCGACCCTGTTCGGCGATCGTGCGATCGAGCACGACATGGCCGTCGAGGATGCCGCGCACGCAATCGGCGACCGGGTCGTTGTGATCGTCGCCGTCGACCAGCACGGAAATGATGGCGGTGATCGACCCTTTGCCTTCCGTACCCGGCCCGGCGCGTTCGAGCAGCTTGGGCAGTTCGGTGAACACCGAGGCCGGATAACCGCGCGCGACCGGCGGCTCGCCGGTTCCCGTCGCCACCTCACGCAGGGCGTGAGCGAAGCGGGTGATCGAATCCAGCACCAGCAAAACGCGATGCCCCTGGTCGCGAAAGTGCTCGGCGATGCGCATGGCGGTGTCTGGCGCACGCCGGCGCATCATGGCGCTTTCGTCGCTGGTGGCGACGACGGCGACGGTCTTGGCCATGCTGTCGCCGATCGTGTCCTCGAGGAATTCACGGACTTCGCGGCCGCGTTCGCCGACGAGCGCCACCACGACGGTATCGAATGCGTCGGCGCCGGCGAGCATGGCGAGCAGCGTCGACTTGCCGACGCCGGAGCCGGCAAAGATGCCGAGGCGCTGGCCGAAGCAGAGCGGCGTGAAGATATCGATGACCTTGACGCCGGTCATGAAGGCAGTGCCGACGCGTTGCCGCGCCATGGCCCCCGGCGTCGTCTGGGCGCCGCGCGTCGTGTCGTCTCCCCGGGCGAGTGGCGGGCCGCCATCGATGACCCTGGTGAGTGCGTCGATGGTGCGGCCGCGCCACGAGGCATGCGGCGCCACCACGAGCGGACCGCGGCGGAACACGGCATCACCGATGCCGGAATCGGCGCTGCGTTCGAAGGGCGCCACGACGGCCTCGTCGCGGCCGATCTTGACGATCTCGCCGCGGCGCGCACCGGCATGGCCGCGCTGCTCGACGATGTCGCCCAGCCTGGCGAAACCGGAAAGGCCGTGCACCTTGTAGTGCGTGGGCGTGACTTCGATGACGCGGCCGCCGCGCTTGAGCAGCGCCTCGGCGTCGGCGAAACGCCGCCAGACCCGTTCCAGCGCGGCAAGCCGGTCTTCCGGCGCCGGCTGCAGTTGTCTTTCGAGTGCGCGCAGGGATGGCTGGTCGAGCGACATGGATTATTTCGAGCCGAGCGTCTTGATCGCCTCGTCGGTGGACGAGTCGGTCTGCCGCATCAGGGCGGCGGTGTTCTCGAAGGCGCGCTGGACCATGATCAGCCTGGTGATCTCCAGCACCGGATTGACATTGGACTCTTCGAGAAAACCCTGGGCAACGCCGATATCCGAGCGATCGGTGACAGGCTCCGGGGTGCGTGCCGGAACGATGCCGGAATTGCCGTAGCGGACGAAGTTCGCGCCCGGATCGAAATTGTAGAGACCGATCGAGCCGACAAGCTGATCGTTCTGGCGCAACGAACCATCAGCCCCGGCCTTGGGCGGACCGTTGCGGGGGTCAAGCTGGATCGGCGAGCCGCCCGCATCGAGCACCGGGTGGCCCTCGATCGACATCAGTTCGCCGTTCTCGTTCATTGAAAAGCGTCCGTCGCGGGTCATGACGGTGCCGACCGGCGTCTCTATGGCGAACCAGGCATCGCCCTGGACGGCGAAATCGAAGGGATTGCCGGTCTCGCTTAAGGCACCGTGAGCGCCGGAAAGGTAGGTCTTGCCCGGGGAGGCGAAGGATACCGATTTCTGCCCGGTGCCGGAGACGACGTCCTCGAACTTCACGCCGGTGGCGCGAAAGCCGATCGTCGAGGCGTTTGCGACGTTGTCGGCGATGGTGTCGAGGCGCCGCTCAAGCGCGATCTGCGACGAAAGGGCGACGTACAGGCTGTCCCGCATGATGGTCTCAGAACCTCAGTTTCTGCATCGCCATCATCAGGTCGGTGGAGATGCCGACGGTGAGTGGCTGGGCAAACAGCACGCTGACCGAGGCGACGGCCGATGAAGTCGGGTGGTTGATCTCGTACATGCTGGTGAAGCGCGTCAGGAACTTGCCGAGTTTTTCGGGGTCGGAGAAATCCGAGATGTCGAGTTTTTGCTCGAACAGCTGCGCCTGCTTGTCGACATCGGCGGTGGCGAAGGAATCGGGCAGGCCGAGCACGGTGCGCACGACACTGGCAAGCGCGGTGTCGGCCAGCACGTCATACCAGCTGGTGATGGTTGGGGCCTTGCGATCGAAGTAAAGCGCCAGCCGCACGCCCTGGTTGGTCTGACCGGCATCCTCCTCAAGGGTCTGGCGCATGTATTTGTCGACGGTCGGCTGCTGCGCCGGATTGATGGTGGTGGTGTTTTCGCCATAGGCTTCGAAGTTGAAGGCGGAGGCAAGCGCGGCATAGGTCTTGTCCGTCATCTTGTTGGCGACACTGTCGGGGTCGCGGACGCCGCCCTGCAGAACCCGCTTGATGAGATCCTTGTCCTCCGTCGCCGAATCGAGACCGAATGACGCCAGCGCGTATGTGTAGAGCCGGTTGTTCGACATCAGATCGTCGATCGACTTCACCTTGGTGATGTTGGCAAGATAGTATGTCGTCTCGCCCTTCACATAGGCCGAATTGGGATCGAGGCCGGCGATCTGCGCCTGGGTGGCATAGTTCTTGGTCACCAACTGCTGTGTCTTGTTGTAGATGGTCGCATCGGCGCCGTTGGCGGCGAAGTTGAAGGCGCTGACGAATTCGGCGTAGCGCTTGTCGGTCAGCTTGTTGGCGAAGCTGTCGGGATCGGAGACGCCTTCCTTGAGTGCCTTGACCATGAAGGCCTTGGCGTAGTCCATGTCCTCCAGCCCGTAGGCCTTCATGGCATACTTGAACAAACGGTCGTTTTTGACGAAATCGTCGATCGATTTCACCTTGGTGATATTCGCGAGATAATATTTGGTGTCGCGATCAACCACGGGCTGCTGCTCGATCCTGTCGATCGATTTTGAAATGTCCTTGGTGATGAGCTGATAGCTGGTAAAGGTATTGAGCAAAGACGTGCCTCCGGCCGAAGCTATGCCGGCACAATACCCCTACTTCCTTGCGCGAAACTGAATCGCTTCCAAGCCCTCGATTCAAGCCTCACACAAGGCACGGGGACTATCCCTAGCTCCTGATGTGAAATGCGGAAGGACCTATCGTGGGCATTCTGATTGGACTGGTGGTAACGCTCGGCTGCGTCCTTGGCGGCTTCATGGCCATGGGCGGCCATCTTCATGTGCTGATTCAGCCATGGGAAGCCGTGATCATCTGTGGTGCGGCTTTTGGCACCTTCCTCGTCGCCAATCCGATGAAGACGGTCAAGGACACCGGCAAGGGCATCCTCGAAGCCTTCAAGCAGGCGGTGCCGAAGGAACAGGACTATCTCGAGACGCTCGGCGTGCTGCACTCGCTGATGCGCGAGCTGCGCTCGAAATCCCGCAGCGAAGTCGAGGCGCATATCGACAATCCGGAAGAGTCGGCGATTTTCCAGGCGTTCCCAACCGTGCTGCATAACCACGACCTGACGCATTTCATCTGCGACTACTGCCGTATCATCATCATCGGCAATGCCCGCTCGCACGAGATCGAGGCGCTGATGGACGAAGAAATCCAGACCATCAGGTCCGACAAGATGAAGGCCTATCACGCGCTGGTGGCGGTGGGCGACGGCTTGCCGGCGCTCGGCATCGTCGCCGCCGTGCTCGGCGTGGTCAAGGCGATGGGCGCGCTCGACCAGTCGCCTGAAATCCTCGGCGGTTTGATTGGTGCCGCACTTGTCGGAACGTTCCTCGGCATCTTCCTGTCCTATTCGGTGGTCGGGCCGGTCGCCACCAAGATCAAGACAGTGCGCGAGAAGAAGAACCGCCTCTATATCATCGTCAAGCAGACGCTGCTGGCCTACATGAACGGTGCGCTGCCGCAGGTGGCGATCGAGTTCGGCCGCAAGACCATCTCGTCCTATGAACGGCCGACGATCGACGCCGTCGAGCAGAGCACGATGAATACCGGCACCGTCGAAAAGAAGGCCGCCTGAACGATGCACGACAGATCGGTCCCGGCACTGTCATGACCAGCCTGGGCAGTCCAGCGGAAGCGCGTTCGCTGATCATCGAGCGTCTGGTCGGTGACAGCGGCGAGGCCGCGCAGGTCATCGACGCAGGCCGCGCCATGGCCGAACGCGCCGTACCGCTGTTGCAGAAAAGCCTGACCAGCGAGCTTGGCGTTCCGGTCGTCGTCGAACTCAAAGCGATCGAGGTCAGCCGCGTTCCCGAGGCGCGTTCGCGTGCCGGCGACACGTTTGCCATGACCGTGATCGGCTCGTCGGCGTCCTCCGATGCGATGACCCTGGTGATCGATGCTCCGGCGATCGCGATCATGGTCTGCACGCTGTTCGGCGGCGACCCGGATCTGCCGGCATCGCCGATCGAACGCGATCTGTCGCAGATCGAAATCGATGTTTCGACCATGGTGTTCCAGCAGGTCGCGCAGGCCCTCAACGGATCGGGAAAGCGCTCGCTCGACCTGCGCCTGCCCGCGCCGCGAGCAATGTCCGGCACCGAGGCGAAGCGGTATGTGCTGCGCGATGGCGCGGCAATCCGTATCGTGCTTGGCATCTCGACGCCGGCCGATAGTGGCACCGTCACGGTGACGATGCCGCAGCGCGTCGTGCTGGCCAGCCGCGACGGAGCCGTTTCTGTCAGCGACGACGATCACGGCCCCAGCTGGCGCGCCCGCTTTTCGGAAGAGGTGATGCGCTCCACCGTGGCGCTCGAGGCCACGATGCCGCTGGCGCGGCTGACGCTCGGCGAGCTCGCCGGTTTCCAAATCGGCGACGTCATCGAATTCGAGGAAACGGCCCAGTCCCAGGCGCGTCTCAGCGCACGGGGCAAGACGCTGTTCGTATGCGAGTTCGGCAAACTGGGACAGAACTACACCGTCCGGATCAGGCATCCTTACGACGCCGGACAGGACTTTATCGACGGGCTGATGCCGGCAGCCGCCGGACGCGCCTGAGAATTTGGAGACGATCATGGCCAAAACCAAGGCGGAAGCCGACCTCGACCAGCCGGACGAGCAACTCGACCGTGCCATCGAAGAGTTGCGCGGTGTCCTGCATGAAGAGGAGCAGCGCCCCGATGCGGCGTTCAGGGCGGCCTCATCAGCCAATTCGAGCGTGATCATGAACATCCCCGTCGATGTCCAGATCATCCTCGGCAGCACGGAGATGCCGGTCTCCGATCTGATGGCGCTGCAAAAAGGGTCGACCGTGGCGCTCAATCGCCGCATCGGGGAACCCGTCGACGTCGTGGTCAACGGCCGCAAGATCGCGCGCGGCGAGATCACCGTGCTGGAAAGCGATCCGTCGCGTTTCGGCATCAGGCTGACCGAAATCATCGCCGGCACGAAGGGCGCCTAGACATGGTTTGCGGGGCTTGCCGGTGGCGGCGGAGGCGAGTGGCATGACGACGCCGGTGACCTTGACCCGCGCGCAGAAGGCGGCCGCCATACTTGTGGCGATGGGCAAGCCGTCGGCCAGCCGCCTGCTGAAATTCTTCAAGCAGGAAGAACTGAAGGCCCTGATCGAGGGCGCCCGCCTGCTGCGGACGATTCCGCAAAGCGATCTTGAGCGCATCGTCGCCGAGTTCGAAGCCGAGTTCACGGAAGGGGCGGGGTTGCTCGATTCCGCCGACAGGATGGACACCATCCTCAACGAATCGCTCTCGCCCGAAGAGATGAGCGCGATCATGGGCGACAAGAAATTCGAGGTCGCACCGGAAGGCCCGCCGCCGATCTGGCCCGAGCTCGAAAAGCTCGAGCCGGCGCGGCTTGGTGCCTTCATGGCCGGTGAGCATCCGCAGACGGCGGCCATGGTGTTGTCGAAGCTGGCACCGCAGGTGGCGGCCAACGTGCTGCTGACACTGACCAAGCCGATGCGTGGAGAAATCATTAAGCGCATGGTGACGATGGCCAATGTTCCCGACGCTGCCGCCAGGATCGTCGAAAACCGGCTGCGTACCAGCGTGCTGGCGGAAACCTCGACCAAGGACACCTCGGCCGGGCAGGCGCGTGTCGCCAGCGTTCTCAACGAACTCGACAAGCCGCTGCTCGAGGAGGTCATGCAGGATCTGGAAGCCGCCGGCACGCCTGATCTCGACGGTGTGAGGGCCCGCCTGTTTGCTTTCGAGGACTTGCCGCTGCTCACTCAGAAAGCGCGGGTGCTGCTGTTCGACGGGCTGTCGACGGAGTTGGTCACGCTGGCCCTGCGCGGCACTTCGGCCGCACTCGCGGAATCGGTGCTGTCGGCCATCGGCGCCCGCTCGCGGCGCATGATCGAAGCCGAACTCGGACAGGGCTCGGACGGGGTCCCTCTCGCCGACATCACGGCGGCCCGCAAGACGATCGTTACGACGACGATCCGGCTGTCGCGCGAAGGCGCCTTCGAACTACCCTCGACCCAAGACGCCGCCTAAGACCGCGCCATGGCTGACGCGGTCGACAAGGATTCGAAAACCGAAGAGGCGACGGAAAAGAAGATCCGCGACACCGTCGAACAGGGCAAACTGCCCCATTCGCGGGAGACAGCGCTCTTTGCCTCGTTCGTTGCCATACTGGTGTTCACCGTCTTCTACGCCAAGGATGCGATCATTGATCTCGGCATGTTCCTGTCGATGTTCCTGGAGAAGCCGGAAGCCTGGCCGATGGACACGGAGACCGACGTCATCGCGCTCTACAAGATCGTCCTCCTCGAGGTTGGCCGCGCCGTCCTGAGCCTGATGGTGCTGCTGACCGTCGCCGGCGTCGGCGCCTCGGTGTTCCAGAACATGCCGCAATTCGTAGGCGAGCGGGTCCGGCCGCAACTCTCGCGCATTTCGATCGCCAAGGGGTGGAACAGGCTGTTCGGCATCCAGGGTTGGGTCGAGTTCCTGAAGTCACTCGGCAAGGTCGGGTTTGCCATCGTCGTGCTGAGCTTCACGCTGTCGGAAGACCACCGAAAGCTGCTCGCCGGGATGATCACCAATCCGGTCGCCTTCGGTCTCGTCATCCGCGGCATCGCCGTCGACATCCTGGTGGCGATCGTCTTCGTCATGGGGCTGATCGCGGCAATCGACATCGTCTGGTCGCGCTTCCACTGGAAGCAGGATCTGCGCATGAGCAAGCAGGAGGTCAAGGACGAGTTCAAACAGTCCGAGGGCGACCCGATCGTCAAGTCGCGGCTGCGCTCGCTGGCGCGCGACCGGGCGCGCAAGCGGATGATGACGGCGGTGCCGCGCGCGACGCTGATCATCGCCAACCCAACGCACTTCTCGATCGCGCTGAAATATGTGCGCGACGAGGACTCGGCACCCATGGTGCTGGCCAAGGGCCAGGATCTGGTGGCGCTGAAAATCCGAGAGATCGCGCGGGAACACAACATCCCGGTCTTCGAGGACGTGGCGCTCGCCCGCTCCATGTACAAGCAAGTTTCGGTCGATAGTGTAATCCCATCACAATTCTACCAGGCCGTCGCCGAACTGGTGCGGATCGTCTACTCGAAAAAGGCTGAGCGCAGACAGATTTCATGAACCGGCAACCGCACGCAAAATCCCGCGAGATCATCGTCGCCAGCGCCATCGAGCAGGTGGTGGGGGAACTCAGGCTGATCGATGTCGCCGACTACATCGCCTTTATCCGGCTGGAGCATTTCGCGTGCCTGTCGGACCTGGTCGATTCAGCGGTTGAGTTGTTCTTCATGCCGGGCACTCTACGGCTCGGCCATGGTGGTGAGGCGCATGTCGACTGGAGCGGCAGCCCGCGCATCGTGCTCGATCTGGAACTGAGGCCGCCCGGCGTCACCGTCTATTTCCAGCTGACGCTGAGCGAGCTCGGCGCATCGGTGGCGGTCAACTACGTGTCGTTCGAGAAGCCGGGCGAAGACCCGGAGCACAATACGGCGCTGCTTGAGGCGGTGATCGAACAGGCGCGTATCCGCAAGGTCGAGCCGCTCGCCTATCGCTGACCGTCGGTCGCCTTTCGAAGCGCTGTCGAATTCCCCTATTCGATCAAGCCCAGCCGCAGCGCCTTGGCAACGGCCTGGTTGCGATTGACGGCGTTGAGCTTCTGGGTCGACTGGGTCAGATACTGGTTGGCGGTGTGCACCGACAGTTTCAGGAGCCGCGCGATCTCCTCGCTGGTGTTGCCGTTGGCGGTCAGCTTCAGGCATTCGAGTTCGCGCTTGGAGATTGCGCGCATGCGGCCGGTATCGCCCGGACGGATGCGGGCGACGGCGGCGAACAGCGAAAAGCAGCGGGCGTGTATTTCGTAGAGCGCATCCTGCTGCATGGTCATCTCCGAGCCGAGGAACACGACAAGGCCGCATTGGCCGCGGTCGGCGTGAACGGGAAAAGCGATGCCGCTGGTTCCGGGCACCAGCGCCGCCATCTGCTCGGTCCAGCTGAGATCGCCAAACAGCTCCGCCATGGCAGGGACGCCGTCATCCGTCCACCAGCGCGGTTCGGTCGAGATGCGGGTGTGGCGCACGATCTCCTCGCCGTTGGCGCCTGAGATGAACTTGGTCGCCACGGCAATGCCGGGATAGTCGGAATCAAAGCATGGGACTAGCCGCGCCCGCTCGGGCGAGGGGCTTACGAAGAAGAGGCCGAAAGCCGAGGCATTCATGTCAACGGCGATCCAGCGGCAGCGGCGCACGGCATCGGGAATGGTGACCGCGTGATGGGTTTCGGAGCCAAGGGTGAAGGCTCCGAACGGGTTGCGCTGCTCGTTGAAAAGGGCTTCGGCCGTTTCCTTGATATCGGCGTGTTTCAAATGATGCCGCTCCTGATCGCCGTGGCGATGGCCATCGCGCGGTTGCTGGCCGCGAATTTCTGGATGGCGTGGGTGATGTAGCTGTTGACGGTGTTGGAGGAGACGCCAAGGATGACGGCGACCTCGTCGGTGGTCTTGCCTTCGGAAACCCAGAACAGGCATTCGCGCTCGCGATCCGACAACGGATCCTGCATGGCGGCAGCGGCAATGAGTTGCGGGATGTGCGAGAGCGCGTAGCAGCATTTCAGCTGCGCCCGCATCAGCGCCGGCTGGTCGATGCTGCCGGCGGTCGCCGCAGAGAACAGGGCGAACAGGCGCTGGCGACCGACATTGAGGCGCAGCGAATAGATTTCGGCATGGCCGAGCACGTCGAGAAGGCGGGCTTCCTCGCCGGTGATCAATCCGTCTGTTTCTGGTGCCCGGGATGCCACCAGCGGCTGTGGGCGGATGCCCGGCGCGACGGTGAGCGCGCCTTGCGCAAGCCCGGCGATCAGCCGCTTGCCGATCAGTTCGATGGCATCGAAAATCCAGTTGGAGGAGACGATGCGCGCATCGTTGCGGTCCTGGTCGTGGACAATGGCGACCAGCATGTAGCTGTCGGCGCCGATCTCGGCGGTCAGTTGCATGAAAAAGCTGGTGAGATCGCCGCGCGACGTCAGGCGCGAGCCCAATGTGTCGGATTGAAGAAGTGCGGCGGGACTGCTCATTCTTGTTGCTTTTGGCCGGAATCGTTTCTGCTGTCCGGATGCTGGAAGCCAGCCGCCGAAACCGAATACGCATTACTTTGACGAAGACACACGCGTGGCGCAGGGCTGCGCCGAACCAAATCCCGAATCCATTCAGGGAACGCGAAGCCGTCCGCGTCTGGTGCCGGAAAAGCTCCGGAACAAGAGACTTTGGGTGGTCGCCGCGCCCCCCGAGGACCGGCTGATTCGGGTCTAATCTACCCGCAGTTGAATCTGACATCAAACGCGATTTGACAAAATCGAATCCGATGGACTCAGGTGCGACTCAGAGGTCGGTTTTCGCGCCTTGGACAGAAGACCGGGACGCGAAAGTCTTCGCCGGCCCTCTCGGCGGCTGGTCGATTTCGCCAGGCTCGGGAGCATTGAACAGATGGGCGCGCCGGTTGCTGTGCCGAAGGCTGGTGCCTTGGCCCGATAGTGGGAACCGGGCGATGTTGCCGCCGGTCCCGGTGGTCCTTTGCTATGCCTGTCGTTGTCCCAAAATCGCTAGATGCTCCTGAACGACAGGCATTTACCGATCCTCGAACCCGGTCAGCACGCCTACCGCGTTGATGCCGATCTCCTCGACGGCATAGCCGCCTTCCATGACGAACAGCGTCGGCAGGCCGAGCCTGGCGATGCGGCGGCCGATCTTGGGATAATCAGATGTCTTCAGCTTGAACTGGCTGATCGGGTCCTTCTCGAACGTATCGACACCCAGCGAGACGATGACGACATCCGGTGCATAAGCGGTGAGCCTGGCGCAGGCATCCTCGAGCGACGCGTTCCATGCATCCCAGTCGGTGCCGAAGGGCATTGGATAGTTGATGTTGAAGCCTTCGCCTTCGCCTTCTCCGCGTTCGTCGGCATGGCCGAGGAAGAACGGGTACTCGACCATCGGATCGCCATGCAGATTGAGCACCTGCACGTCGGCACGGTCGTAGAATATCTCCTGCGTGCCGTTGCCGTGGTGATAGTCGACATCGAGGATCGAGATGCGTTTGGCGCCCTGGTCGCGGAACCATTGCGCGGCGACGGCGGCGTTGTTGATGTAGCAATAGCCGCCCATGAAGCCAGCCCCGGCATGGTGGCCGGGCGGACGGCAGAGCGCGAAGGCGGAAGCCTCGCCATCCTTGACCAGGCCGGCGGCGGTCAGCGCCACGTCGTAGGAAGACTTGATCGCCGCCCATGTGCCTTCGACGAAGGTGGCGCCGGCATCGAAGGAATAATAGCCCAGTAGCGCGTCGACGCGTTTTGGCGGCACGTCGCCGCGCAGGCCGCGCGTCGGCCAGGTGAAGGGCATCGCCGTGCCCGTGAGGCCTGCTTCCAGCCATTTCGGCCAGACCGTCGGGAGAAAGTCAATATAGTCTGATTTGTGGATGCGCTTGGCGGCGGCGAGGTCATGTTCGTGCGGCGCGATGATGGGACCCAGTTTCTCGCTTTCGACCCGTGCCTTGATGAATTCGGCCCTCGATGGCTTTTCGAAACCCGGCACAATGGCCGATGTGACCAGTTCCATTTGGCCGGCATGGCCGGCGTGCAGGGGGGAGAAAACAGTCTTCATAAATTCCTCTCGAAGTGTGAAATCAGTCAAGATTCAAGATTGAGATAAGGGCTCACCAGGGCGAGCCACATTCTTTCCACATCGTCCTCGATGAGGTCGTATGTCTTGCGGTCCCTTTTCAGCCCCACAAGCCGGCAGGCGTGCCCGACGTCCATCATCAGCACGCCGAGCCGGCTGGCGATCTTGTCTTCAAGCGCCGGGTTCACATGCTGCAGCCATGCGGCGTAGAGGGCGATGATCTGCTCGTCATATTCGTCCTGGATCGGCCTGAGGTCGGCATTGCCTGAAATAGCCTCGATCACCGGCATCAGGGTGGCGTTTTCGAGATAAATCCTGGAGGTATCGATGAAGAGCTTGCGCACTTCGCGCCGAAACTCTTCACGGTTGGTGGGCGGGGCGACCTTGATACGCCTGGCGATCACCTCGGGAAAGGATGACAGCCAGCGCCGGGCGAGGTCCAGAAGAATGGCTTCCTTGTTGGGAAAGTATTGGTAGATCGAACCAACCGACAAGCCTGCGCGCTGCGCAATGGCGAGCGTCGTCGGCGTCTTGGTTCCTTGCTCCCGCGTCAAGACCAGCGCTGCGTCGAGAATCCGGTCGACCACCTTGCTGGAGCGTTGTTGCCGCGGCTGTTTGCGCGGTTCGAGCGCTATCCTGGTTTTGCGATCGAGACTGCGCTTCACGGCTTGATGTCCTCGTTCCCCGCCCGGTCTCAACATGGTGGGAGCTTGCTGTCCACAATACATTCCAGATTCGGTATGTTGACAAACGCGAATAATCAGTCGCATTCTTTATCCACGCTGCCTCTTGGGATGACAAGGGGAATTTCCAAGACAGCGCGCTGGCATTCTTTTTCGTCCCATGGCGCCACTCCGCTGGAGCGGCAGGTCGTTGGACGTGAGAGGTTGTCGGTCCCAGTCAGTCGTCAAAAGCGCGGAGTCGCGATGTCTGTCACAGGTGCGGGTCACAATGCGGATCTGATCGTCATCAACGGTCGTGTACGGACCATGGACGACGACAATCCCGCCGCCGAAGCCGTCGCCGTCAAGGACGGCGCCATCATCGCCATCGGCAGCCGCGCCTCCATCGAAGAGTTCAAGGGACCGACCACCAAGGTGATCGACGCCAAGGGGGGTTCGGTGGTCCCGGGGTTCATCGAAGCCCATATGCATTTGTTTTCGGGCGGGGCTGAACTTGCCCACCTTCAACTCACCGGTATTCATGGCTTCGAGGCGCTGCAGAAGGCGATCCGCGACTATGCGCCGACCCGGCCCGACGCGAAGATGCTGGTCGGCCAAGGCGTCGACTACACCGTGCTCGGCAGCGAGCGCGTGACGCGCCATCACCTCGACGCCATTTTGCCCGATCGCCCGTTCTGCATGGCGGCGCCCGACCATCACACCATGTGGGCCAACACCAAGGCGCTGGAAATGGCCGGCATCCTGCAGGGGCGCACGCTCGGCCCTGGCAATGAGATCGTCATGGGCGACGACGGACTGGCCGCGGGTGAATTGCGCGAAGGCGAGGCCTTTGGCCCGGTGCTCGACCTTGCCGGCGAAGGCCGGGTGCGGCTGGGGCTGTCGACCGGCGGCGAGCCGGACCCGATGCCGACGACGGCCGAGCGGGACGCCGACCGCGACATCATGCGGCGCGGGCTCGCCTGGTGCGCCCGCCACGGCATCACCTCGATCCAGAACATGGACGGCAATCTCTATCAACTTGAGCTGCTGGCCGAGATCGACGCCGAGGAAGGTTTGCCCTGCCGCGTCAAGATCCCGTTCCACTACAAGAATTTCATGACGCTCGACATACTCGACAAGGCATCCGATATGGCCGAACGCTACAACAGCGAATGGCTGTCGTCGGGCATGGTCAAGGTGTTCTACGACGGCGTTCTCGATTCCTGGACAGCTGTCATGGTCGAGCCTTATGCCGACCGCCCGGACTGGGTTGGCGAGCCGCTGTTCACGCCGCTACAATTCATCGATCTGGCCGTCGCGGTCGACAGACGCGGGTTGCAGATCGCCGTGCATTCGATCGGCGACGGCGCGGTGCGCGCGGTGCTCGACGGTTATGAGGCGGCGCAGAAGGCGAACGGCAAGCGCGACAGCCGTCACCGCGTCGAGCACATCGAGGTCACCACCACCGCTGATGTGCCGCGTTTCGCCGAACTCGGCGTCATTGCCTCCATGCAACCGCCGCATCCGCCCGGCGCAATGGATTTTCCGCTGGAGCCGACGGTATCGCGCATCGGGCCGGCGCGCTGGCCGCTGAGCTATGCCTGGCGGACCTTGAAGGATGCCGGCGCGCATGTCGTCTTCGCATCCGATTGGCCGGTGTCGCCGATCGATCCGATCCTGGGCATTCAGGCGGCAGTGTTGCGCAAACCGTGGGCAGAAAGCGACCCGGACCAGAGTTTCTCACTGCATGAAGCGATCGCCGGTTACACGATCGAGGGCGCCTACGCCGAATTCGCCGAGCACCGCAAGGGCACGCTGAAATCAGGCTACATGGCCGATCTGGTGGTTTTGTCGATGGATATCGAGAACACCGCCCCGGCCGACCTGCACAAGGTGCGGCCGGTGACGACGATTTGCGGCGGCAAGGTCACCTATCAGGCCTGACTGTGGCATGGGGCTTGCAGGCCTCAATGACTGATTGAACTGTGACCCAATGCCGGGCTTGCCAACCCACCGGCCATGTGGTCACATCGAACAGGGGAAGAGCTCCGCCAGCAAGAGCGGGGTCAACAGTGAGGCGTAATCGTGCCGGACAAACCGGATCGGAATGCGATTGAAGTAGTAAACGTCAGCAAAATTTTCGGATCAGGTGAGGGGCAGGTAGCTGCCCTCGACACGGTCTCGGTATCTATCCGGGAGAACGAATTCTTCACGTTGCTGGGGCCATCCGGCTGCGGCAAGACGACGTTGCTCAGGCTGATCGCCGGCTTCGACTTTCCAACCGCCGGTGAAATCCTGCTCTACGGCCAGGACATCGCGCCGCTGCCGCCCTTCAAGCGGCCGGTTAACACCGTTTTCCAGTCCTATGCGCTGTTCCCGCACATGACGGTCGCCGACAATATCGGCTTTGGCCTGGAAATGCTGGGCAAGCCGAAGGCGGAGATCAAGGCGCGCGTCGCCGAGATGCTGAAGCTGGTCAAGATGGAGGCACTCGCTGGTCGTCGCACCAGCCAGATCTCCGGCGGCCAGCAGCAGCGCGTGGCTTTGGCCCGCGCTTTGGCGCCGCAGCCGAAGGTGCTTTTGCTCGATGAGCCGCTGTCGGCGCTTGACTACAAGCTGCGCAAGGAGATGCAGATCGAGTTGAAACGGCTGCAGCACGAGACCGGTATCACCTTCATCTTCGTCACCCACGACCAGGAAGAAGCGCTGACCATGTCAGACCGCATCGCGGTGATGTCATCGGGCAAGATCCTGCAGGTCGGTTCGCCCTGGGATATCTACGACAAGCCGGCGGAGCGCTTCGTCGCCGACTTCATCGGTGAAACCAACTTCCTCACCGCCGCCATCAGCGAGATGGCCAACGGCAAGGCGCGCGCCACGCTCAAATCCGGTGCGACCATCGAGGCGACCGTGGCCCAGGGTTTCCAGCCCAAATCCAACGCCACGGTGGTGGTTCGGCCCGAACACGCCAAGCTGACCAAGGCCAAGGGCGAACTGTCGGGGACGGTCGAAAACATCGTCTATTTCGGCACCGACACCCACATCCATGTTCATCTCGACAGTGGCGAACTCTTCACCGTACGCCAGCAGAACACGCGCAGCGCGGGCTGCGGTTTCGAGAAGGGCGACGCAGTCGGCATCCTCATCGGCAGCGATGCCGCTCAGGTCCTGAAGGACTGACGATGGCGACCGCGGAAGAAGTCGCCAAGGCAGCGGAGCGGCGCGATGTCCGTGACCGCTGGCTTTTGTCAGCGCCAGCGCTGCTGGTCATTTTCCTCGCCGCGACCGGCCCCTTGCTGATCGTGCTCGTCTACTCGTTCCTGACGCCAGGCTCCTATGGCGACGTGAAGTGGCAGTTCTCGCCGGAAGCCTGGACATCGGTGTTTCTGGAACGTGATATCTTCGACGACACGCTTTCGATCGCCGCCGCCCACGTCACCATCTTCCTGCGCTCGATCAAGCTCTCGGTGGTGACGACGATCGCCACTTTGGTGCTTGGTTTCCCGACCGCCTATTTCATGGCGACGCGCAGCGAAAAGACCCGCGATCTCTGGCTGTTCCTGATTACCATTCCGTTCTGGACCAACCTTTTGATCCGCACCTTCGCGGTGCTGCAGATCATCCGCAACGAAGGCATCGTCAACACGATCCTGCTCAAGCTCGGCATCATCTCGGCGCCCATCCAGATACTCTACACCGACACGGCGATCCTGATCGGCATGGCCTATGTCTACCTGCCACTGATGGTGCTGCCGATCTATGCCAGCATGGAAAAGCTCGATTTCCGGTTGGTCGAGGCGGGGTACGACCTTTACGCGTCGCGCTTCCAGGTGCTGCGGCGGATCATCTTTCCGCTGGTCAAGCCGGGCGTCATCGCCGGCTCCATACTGGTCTTCATTCCAGCGCTTGGCGCCTATGTGACACCGAGCGTTCTTGGCGGCGGCAAGAACATGATGCTGTCCAACCTGATCGAATTGCAGTTCGGGCAGGGCCGCAACTGGCCACTCGGCTCGGCGCTGTCGATCGCCGTCATGATCATCGTCATGGTGGCGCTGCTTGCCTATGTGCGCAATGCCGGCAAGTCGGGGGTACGTCATGGCTAAGAACTTTTCCATCAAGCACCAGCCAGGATTCACCGCGATCGCCGCGACCTGCTTTATCGTGCTGTATCTGCCGATCATCGTGCTGGTCATCTATGCCTTCAACGCGGCGAGCTCGACCTCCGAATGGGGCGGCTTTTCGCTGAAATGGTTCCAGTCGGCATGGCAGAACACGCAGGTCGTCGATGCCACGCTGCGTTCCTTCCAGATTGGCTCCATCGCGGCGGTGCTCTCCACGATCTTTGCCACCATGGCGGCGCTCGCCACCACCCGCACCGCGCCCTATCCCGGCCTCACCTTCAAATATGCGGCGATCAACCAGCCGCTGATGGTGCCCGAGATCGTCACCGGCGTGGCGCTGCTGATCTTCTTCTCGCGCATCAAGATCTTCACCGGCTATTCCGGCATCGGCTATCTGGTCGCCGCGCACACGGCGTTCTGCATTCCCTTTGCCTATTTGCCGATCCGGGCGCGGCTTGAGAATATGGACCTGACGCTGGAGCGTGCCGCAGCCGACCTCTACGCGACGCCCTGGAAGGCTTTCCGGCGCATCACGCTGCCGCTTCTGTGGCCTGGCATCCTGGCCGGGCTGATGCTGGCCTTCGTCATCTCGCTCGACGACGTCGTCATCACCGAGTTCGTCAAATCAGGCGGCCAGGACACGCTGCCCACCTACATGCTCGGCCAGATCCGCCGCGGCATCACACCCGAGATCAACGCGATATCGACCGCCTTCCTGCTGCTTTCGGTCGCGATCGTCACGTTGTTTTTCTTCGTCAGCAGGAAACGAGACTGAACCGAAAAATGGGAGTTAAAACCATGAACTGGAAGACAACAGCAACCGCCATGGGGTTGGCGTTGCTCGCCTCGACGGGCCTGGCCCGCGCCGACGGCGTGCTCAACATCTACAATTGGGGCAACTACACCAGCCCCGACGTGATCAAGAAGTTCGAGGCCAAATACAACGTCAAAGTGACCATCACCGACTACGATTCCAACGACACCGCGCTGGCCAAGGTTCGCCAGGGAGGCACCGGCTTCGACATTGCGGTGCCGTCGCAGACCTACGTGCCGATCTGGATCAAGGAAGGCCTCATCCAGGAGACCGATCCTGGCAAGATGGAAAACTTCAAGAATGTGGCGCCGGAATGGGCCAATCCCGATTTCGATCCGGGTCGCAAATACAGTGTTCCATGGGCGTGGGGCACGATCGGCGTGGTCGTCAACACCGATGCCTACAAGGGGCCGGCCGATAGCTGGGGTATCATCTTCAACACGCCTGACGAGCTCAAGGGCAAGGTCAATGTCGTTCCGGAGATGGGCGATGTGATGTTCGCCGCGATCAAGTATGTCGGCGGCCAGCAATGCACCGACGACAAGGCGGTGCTGAAGAAGGTGCGCGACCTGCTGGTGGCGGCCAAGCCGAACTGGATCGCGATGGAATACAACACCATCGAGAAGATGGGCGCCGGCGACTTCAAGGCGACCAGCGACTGGAACGGCTCGGCGCTGCGCCAGCGGCTGGCCAACCCGGCCATCCACTACAACTATCCGAAAGAAGGCTTCGGCCTGTGGAGCGACAACGTCGTCGTTCTGAAGGAAGCCAAGAACGTCGAGAACGCCAAGCTTTTCCAGAACTTCATCATGGATCCGGAAAACGCGGCAGGTCTCTCGGCCTTCCATCGCTACGCCAATGCCATCACCGGCTCGGACAAGTACATGCCGGCCGACATGAAGGACGCGCCCGAAGTCATCATTCCGGCCGCGGACAAGCCACGCGGCGAGCTGCAGCAGATGTGCTCGCCGGAGACCCAGGAAATTTACACCAAGATCTGGACCGAGTTGCAGAAATAAACTGGGTTCGACGGACCCGGCGGCACACGCCGCCGGGTCCGTTTTCATGTTCAAAGGACTCGGCCGTCATGGACTCCTATCGCAATTCCGATCCGCGGCCGCCGATCATGCAGGGCTCGCCGCCCGCCATGGTACCGCCGAAGCTCGACTGGGACCGGCCGCCGTGGAACCGCTGGGCGTTCCAGAACATCCGTGAAATTCTGCCGACCGCCGAAGTCTGGCGCGGCAATGGCCATCGCCACCGCTTCGAACGCGCCGAGGCCGATCTCGACGGGCTGACGGTCGAGGACAGCACAGGCGCGCCGACGACGCTCGCCGGGCTGCTCGACGAGACCTATACGGACGGCTTCCTGGTGCTCAAGGACGGCAAGGTCGCCTATGAGCGCTACTTCAACGGCATGGATGAGCGCACGCTGCACCTGTCGCAGTCAATGGCGAAGTCCCTTACCGGTTCGGTGTTCGGCATACTGGTTGGGCGCGGCCTGATCGATCCGGCCAGACCGGTAACGGACTACCTGCCGGAGCTCGGTGTTACCGGCTGGGCCGGCGCCAGTGTGCAGCATGTGCTGGACATGACCAGCGGCGTCCGCTTCTCCGAGGAATACACCGACCGCTATTCGGACATTGGGCAGGTCGATGTCGCCACCGGCTGGAAGCCGGTGCCGCCGGGCAGCGATCCGGCCTTTCGCTGGCCATCGCACATGTTCGAGCTGATCCTGGGCTTGAAGGAAACGATCCGGCCGCATGGTGCCCAATTCGAATACCGCTCGATCGAGACCGACGTGCTTGCCTTCATCATGGAACGGGTGACGGGCAAACGGCTTCCGCAGCTGGTTTCGGAAGAACTCTGGCAAAAGCTCGGCGCTGATGAAAGCGCCTGCTTCACGGTCGATAACGCCGGCTATGCGGTGGCCGACGGCGGCTTCAACGCGACGCTGCGCGACTATGGCCGCTTCGGCCAGCTGATCCTCGACAATGGTGGCGGCGTCGTGCCGGCCGGCTGGGTCGAGGCGACGCGCAACGGCAGGCATGGGCCGGACTTCAGCCCCAGCCTGCCGGAGGGCAGCTATCGCAACCAGTTCTGGATCGAGGACCCGCGCTCGCGCGCACTGATGTGCCGCGGCGTGTTCGGTCAGATGATCCATATCGACTGGAACACCGGAATGGTCGTGGTGAAGCTTTCGACCTGGCCGGATTTCGCCAATGGTGGCTATTCCATAGCGACGCTGAAGGCCGTGCACGCTATCGCCACGGCACTTCGCTGAGCCCCACAAAGAAGAAACGACCCGGAAGGAAACGCCATGACCGGCAAGACCGTGTTCGAGACCCGCTATGGCTTCCGGCGCAACCAGGTGGTGCTCGCCAACTGGCGCGAGAACCCGTTCAACCGGTGGTCGTTCCAGAATCTCGACGAACTGGTGCCGACCGCCCGCGTGGCGGCGACGTCGGGCGTTGTCGAAACCCCCGTTCGCGATATGGGCGGCCTACTCGGCGGAAAGGTCGCGATCGCCGGCACACCGGAGACGGTGGCTGAATTTCTCGCACGTTCGAGCACCGACGCACTGACGGTGATGAAAGGCGGCAAGATCGTCGGCGACTGGTTCGCCCCGCATATGGATTTCGGCGCCCGCCACATCATCTTCTCGATCAGCAAGTCGGTGACAGCCATCATCGCCGGCATATTGCAAGGCGAGGGGATGTTCGACCCGGAAGCGCCTGTGACGGCCTACATCCCTGAAGCCGCCGGCTCTGCCTATGGCGATGCGAGCGTGCGGCATGTGCTCGACATGAGCGTCAGCCTCGATTTCGAGGAGGCCTATCTCGATCCGGAGAGCGCTTTCGCCCGCTATCGTCGCGCCACGTTGTGGAATCCGGGCGGCGGCACGGAGAGCCTGCGCGAATTCATTTTGACCTTGCAACGCCTTGCAGAGCCGCATGGCCAGACCTTCCGCTACCGCTCGCCGAATTCCGACCTGCTCGGCCTGCTGCTCGAGCGTGCGTCGGGCCAGCGTTTTGCCGACCTGATGCGCGAGAAGCTGTGGCTGCCGCTCGGCGCTGTCAGCGAAGCCTCGATCGGCGTCGACATGGAAGGCACGGCGCGCACGGCCGGCGGCATTTCGGTGACGCCGCGCGACCTGGCGCGTGTCGGCGAGATGATGCGGCAAGGCGGGGTGGCCAATGGCCGCCGCATCGTGCCCGAGGTGTGGGTACGCGACACGACCAGCACCGGCGGCAGTGCGGACGCCTGGCAGCGGGGTGCGATGCTGCCACTGTTTCCCAAAGGTCGTTACCGCAACAAATGGTACCAGACCGGTTTGCCGAGCGGCGCCTATTGCGGCATCGGCATCCATGGTCAGTGGCTGTATGTCGATCCCAGGACCGAAGTGGTGATCGCCAAGATGTCGTCGCAGCCCGAGCCGGTCGACGATCCGCTCGATGTCGAGATCGTCGCCTTCTTCGAGGCGCTGAGCCGCATGGTCTAGACTGGGCCCGAGCCGCCACATTAGCGCACGCTTTCCTGTGGACCCGCCGGGCTGATCAAAGCGCGGCGGTTGGCGGGCCGGACGTCTGCGCCTATGGTCGCCGCTCTTTTCGATGAGAGCAGGAACGACATGGCATCCGACATCAAGCGCATCGCAGCCATCATCGCGGCCGAGATCAACGCGCGGCCAGAACAGGCGGCCGCGGCGATCGGGCTGCTGGACGAGGGCGCGACAGTGCCGTTCGTGGCGCGCTACCGCAAGGAAGTCACCGGCGGGCTCGACGACACGCAATTGCGTGACCTTGCCGAACGGCTTGCCTATCTGCGCGAGCTCGACGCGCGCCGCGACACCATCCTTGGCTCGATCCGCGAACAGGGCAAGCTGACCGAGGAGCTTGAAGGCAAGATCGCCGCCGCCACCACCAAGGCGGAATTGGAAGATATCTATCTGCCCTACAAGCCCAAGCGCCGCACGAAGGCTGAAATCGCCAGGGAGCGCGGGCTGGGCCCGCTGGCTGAAGCTATCCTGGCGAATCGCGCGCTGGTGCCGGCCGAACTGGCGCTGGCCTATCTGACCGAAGAGGTGGTCGACGCCAAGGCGGCGCTCGACGGCGCGCGCGACATCCTGTCGGAACAGTTCGCCGAGAATGCCGATCTGGTCGGCAAATTGCGGACCTACATGAAGGAACGCGCCTTCATGCGGGCCAGGGTGGTCGACGGCAAACAGGAGGCCGGCGCGAAGTTCTCCGATTATTTCGACCATGTCGAGCGCTGGACAAATGTGCCGAGCCATCGCGCGCTGGCGATGCTGCGCGGCCGCAACGAGGAAGTGCTGTCGCTCGACATCGAGGTCGATGCCGATGATACGTCGCCGGTGAAGCCGGTCGAGCGGATGATCGCCAACGCCTATGCTATAGGCGGCAATTTGCCGGGTGACAGATGGCTGATGGAGGTGGCGGGCTGGACCTGGCGCATAAAACTGTCGCTGCACCTGACGCTCGATTTGATGCGCGACCTGCGCGAGCGGGCAGAAGAGGAAGCGATCCACGTCTTTGCCCGAAACCTCAAGGATTTGCTGCTGGCGGCGCCCGCCGGCTCGCGCGCGACGATGGGGCTCGACCCCGGCATCCGCACAGGTGTCAAGGTGGCGGTGGTCGACGGCACCGGCAAGGTGCTGACAACGACGACGGTCTATCCGTTTCCGCCGAGGAACGATGTGCGCGGCACCCAGGCCGAACTCGCCAAGCTCATCCGCCTGCACAAGGTCGAGCTGATCTCGATCGGCAACGGCACCGGCAGCCGCGAGACGGAAAAGCTGGTCGCCGAGATGCTGTCCGACATGCCGGCGGATGGTGGTCCGAAGCCCCTGAAGGTGATCGTCAGCGAGGCCGGCGCCTCGGTCTATTCGGCATCGGCGACGGCGGCGGCGGAATTCCCTGGTCTCGACGTGTCGTTGCGCGGCGCTGTGTCGATTGCCCGGCGGCTGCAGGATCCGCTGGCCGAACTGGTCAAGATCGAGCCCAAATCGATCGGCGTCGGCCAGTACCAGCATGATGTCGACCAGTACCGTCTCGGCCGCTCGCTGGAAGCGGTGGTGGAAGACGCGGTCAACGCCGTCGGCGTCGATCTCAACACCGCCTCGGCGCCGCTGCTGGCGCGCGTTTCAGGTCTCGGCGCGTCTCTGGCCGACGCGATCGTCGCGCATCGCGATGCGACCGGCCCCTTCGCCAGCCGCAAAGACCTGCTCAAGGTGCCGCGGCTCGGACCTCGCGCATTCGAACAATCCGCCGGCTTCCTGCGCATTGCCAATGGCAGCGAGCCGCTCGATGCCTCGTCGGTGCATCCGGAGGCCTATGGCGTGGCCAAGAAGATCGTCGCCGCCTGCGGGCGCGATGTGCGGTCGTTGATGGGCGACAGTGCAGCACTCAAGGCGCTCGATCCGCGCGTCTTCGTCGATGAGCGTTTCGGCCTGCCAACGGTACGCGATATCCTGGCGGAGCTGGAAAAGCCGGGCCGCGACCCACGTCCGGGCTTCAAGACGGCGACGTTTGCCGACGGCATCGACGATATCAAGGATCTGAAGCCCGGCATGCTGCTGGAAGGCACCGTCACCAATGTCGCCGCCTTCGGCGCCTTCGTCGACATCGGTGTCCATCAGGACGGGCTGGTGCATGTCTCTCAGCTGGCCGACCGGTTCATCAAGGACGCGCACGAGGTGGTCAAGGCCGGCGATGTGGTGAAGGTGCGCGTCGTTGATGTCGACATCAAGCGCAAGCGCATCGCGCTATCCATGCGCAAGGATGGTGGCGAAGGCGGCGCGTCGAAAGGTGGGCCGCGCGATACCGGAGGCGGCAGGCCGGCACCGCGTTCGCCGACGCCGCAGCGCCAGCCGGAAAGGCCGGCGCAGCAAGGTGCGTTCGGCGCGGCGCTGGCCGATGCGCTGAAGCGAAAGTAGTTACCACGCCAGAACGGCCGGCTCCTTCTCGACATGTCTCAGCAGCCAGTCGCGAAAACTGGCGACCGGCGGATGGCCGCGCTTGTCGTGTGGGACGACGAGATAGTAGGCGCTGCGGCTTTGCATGGGCTGGCCTGGCGCCGGCACCAATTGGCCGCGCTGCAATTCGCCTGCAATGAGGATCAGCGGTAGCAGCGCCACACCGAGCCCCGCCATGCAGGCCTGGGCGGCGGTGCCGAACTGCTCGAACTGCATGCCGGGCCCCGTCGGTGCGCTCAGGCCCTGATGCTCGAACCATTCCGTCCACGCGCCAGGGCGCGTCGCCATATGCAGCAGCGGCAACCGGCCGATATCGGCCGGTGTGGCGATGGCGCGGCCGGCGAGGAATTCGGGCGATACCACCGGCGCCACCGTTTCGCGCACCAGCAGTGTGGAGTCGGCCTCAGGCCAGTCCGGCAGGCCATAGTGGATGGCGGCATCCAGCCTCTCCCTGGCGAAGTCGAAGCGACCGACGCGGGTGACGAAATTGATGGTGATATCGGGATTGTTTTCGACGAAATCGGGGATCATCGGCATCAGCCAGCGCGTGCCGAAGGTCGGCAATATGGCAAGGTTCAGGATGCCGCTATGCCGATTGCTCATCAATCCAAGGGCTGCGTCACGCAACTGGCCAAGTGCTGAACGCACCGCCTCGGCGTAGATTTCGCCCGATGCCGACAGCCTGACATTGCGGCTGTCGCGTTCGAACAACCGGCGGCCGAACTGATCTTCCAGCAATCTGATCTGCCGGCTGACCGCGCCCTGGGTCAGATCGAGCTCCTGGGCGGCAGCGGTGAAACTGCCCAGCCGGGCCACAGCCTCGAAGGCGGCAAGGGCGCTTATGTTGGGCAAAAGGCGGCGCTGGACACTCATGATCCATTCCTAACGCTCATTGATTGGTGAATCAATTTCGTTTGATTTTTTCGAGGCGCAGGCCGATAGAACGGGCCAAGATTTTGCTTCATGCATGCCGTCATTTTGAGCGACACGCATTGTTTGGGAGAAACGCGATGGCCGCCGACAAGAACGCATTCGTCTGGGAAGACCCGTTCCTGATCGAGGGCCAGCTTTCGGAAGACGAGCGCATGGTGCGCGACGGCGCGGCCGCCTTCGCCGCCGACAGACTGGCGCCGCGGATCGAGGACGCCTACCTCAACGAGACATTCGACACCGCGATCTTCCGCGAAATGGGCGAGGCCGGCCTGCTCGGCATCAACATCCCCGAGGAATTCGGCGGGCTTGGCGCGAACTACGTCACCTATGGGCTGGTCGCGCGGGAAGTCGAACGTGTTGACTCGGGTTATCGCTCGATGATGTCAGTGCAGTCGTCTCTGGTGATGTATCCGATCTACGCCTATGGCTCGGACGAGCAGCGCAAGAAGTACCTGCCCAAGCTTGCCAGCGGCGAGTGGATCGGCTGTTTCGGCCTGACCGAGCCGGATGCCGGCTCCGATCCGGGCGGCATGAAGACACGCGCCGAGAGGACAGCCAACGGCTACAAGCTGTCCGGTTCGAAGATGTGGATTTCCAACGCGCCGGTCGCCGACGTGTTCGTCGTCTGGGCGAAGCTGAAGGGCGAGAACGGCAAGGACGAGATCCGTGGCTTCATGCTGGAAAAGGGCATGGAGGGGCTTTCGGCGCCGAAGATCGGCGGCAAGCTGTCGCTGCGGGCGTCGATCACCGGCGAAGTGGTGATGGAAGGCGTGGAGGTCGGCGAGGACGCGCTGCTGCCCAACGCAAAGGGCCTTGGCGGACCGTTCGGATGCCTCAACCGGGCTCGCTTCGGCATTTCCTGGGGCTCGATGGGCGCCGCCGAGGATTGCTGGCACCGCGCCCGCCAATACGGGCTCGACCGCAAGCAGTTCGGCAAGCCGCTGGCCGGAACGCAGCTCTACCAGAAGAAGCTGGCGGATATGCAGACCGAGATCGCGCTTGGGCTGCAGGCATCATTGCGCGTCGGGCGGTTGCTCGATGAAGGCAAGATGGCGCCGGAAATGATCTCGATCGTCAAGCGCAACAATTGCGGCAAGGCGCTCGACATCGCTCGCCAGGCCCGCGACATGCATGGCGGTAACGGCATCCAGATCGGCTACCACGTCATGCGCCACGCGCAGAACCTGGAGACGGTCAACACCTATGAAGGCACGCATGACGTGCATGCGCTGATCCTGGGAAGGGCGCAGACGGGGATACAGGCGTTTTTCTGAGCCGGCAACCGTTGCTTAAATTAGGTGC
Source organism: Mesorhizobium sp. M0243 (assembly GCF_040321775.1). Taxonomy (NCBI): domain Bacteria; kingdom Pseudomonadati; phylum Pseudomonadota; class Alphaproteobacteria; order Hyphomicrobiales; family Phyllobacteriaceae; genus Mesorhizobium; species Mesorhizobium sp. M0243. Next base: position 50,126 of record NZ_JAMYSF010000027.1, read on the forward strand.
ACCGCAACATCTCTGCTTGGAGAATGGCGGCCTGATGTGTCAGGGTTCGGCGAAATCGTTGAAACGCTGAATTCCGGGGCTTCATGGCAATTCTGGCAGCCGTCTATCACCTGACCCATTACAAATATGACCGGCCGGTGGTTCTCGGGCCCCAGATCATCAGGCTGCAGCCGGCGCCGCATTCCCGCACCAAGGTGCTCAGTCATTCGCTCAAGGTCGAGCCGGCGAACCATTTCGTCAATCTGCAGCAGGATCCTTACGGCAATTTCCTCGCCCGCTTCGTCTTTCCGGAGCCGGTGACGGAGTTGAAGATCGAGGTCGACCTCGTCGCCGACATGACGGTCTACAACCCGTTTGATTTCTTCGTCGAGCCGTCGGCCGAGGCGTTTCCGTTCGAGTATCCGGAAGAAATCCGCGACGATCTCGCCATCTATCGCACCCCGGAACCGGCGGGACCGCTGCTGTCGGCGCTGCTGAAGACCATCGATCGCAGCGCAGCCAACACCGTCAATTTCCTGGTCGACCTCAATGCGCGGCTGCAGCGCGAGATCGCCTATATCGTGCGCATGGAAACCGGGGTGTTCTCGCCGGAAGAGACCTTGGCCGCGAAAAAGGGGTCTTGCCGGGATTCGAGCTGGCTGCTGGTGCAGATCCTACGCAATCTCGGTATCGCGGCACGCTTCGTTTCCGGCTATCTGGTCCAGTTGAAGCCCGATCTGGTGGCGCTGGACGGTCCGCCGGGAACGGCGACAGACTTCACCGATCTGCATGCGTGGTGCGAGGTCTATCTTCCCGGCGCCGGCTGGATCGGCTTCGATCCGACCTCGGGCCTGCTCACCGGCGAAAGCCATGTGCCGCTGGCCGCCACACCGCATTTCCGCAACGCGGCTCCCATTTCCGGCATGGCGAGCTTCGCCAATGTCGAATTCGGCTTCGAGATGCGGGTCGACCGCATCGCCGAGCATCCGCGCATCACCAAGCCATTTTCGGACGAAAGCTGGCAGGCGCTCGACGCGCTGGGCAACAAGGTCGATGCAGCGCTTGCCGCCGGCGACGTGCGGCTGACCATGGGCGGCGAGCCGACTTTCGTGTCGATCGACGATTTCGAGTCGGCCGAATGGAACACCGCCGCCGTCGGTCCCACCAAGCGTGAAAAGGCGGACGAACTGATCCGTAAACTGCGCGAGCGCTTCGCGCCCGGCGGCTTTCTCCATTACGGCCAGGGCAAATGGTATCCGGGCGAAAGCCTGCCGCGCTGGACCTTTTCGCTCTACTGGCGTGCCGACGGCCAGCCGGTATGGAGCGATCCGTCGCTGATCGCACGCGAAAAGAGCGAGGCCGATATCGGCCCGAAGCAGGCCGAAAGCCTGCTCACCGCGATTGCCGGCGAACTCGGCATCGACAAGGCCATGGTCAGCGAAGCCTATGAGGATCCGGCCGAATGGCTGCTCAAGGAAGGCAAGCTGCCCGACAATGTCGATCCGTCCAACTCCAGGCTGGAGGATCCGGAAGAACGCAGCCGCATGGCGAAAGTGTTTGAACGCGGACTGACCAAGCCGTCCGGCTATGTGCTGCCGGTGCAGCGCTGGAACAGCCAGGCATCGGATCCGCGCTGGCGCTCGGAAAAATGGAAGACGCGGCGCGGCCGGCTGTTTCTGGTGCCAGGCGATTCACCGGTCGGTTACCGCTTGCCGCTCGGCACGTTGCCCTATGTGCCGCCGGAGCAATTCCCCTATATCGTGCCGGTCGACCCGTCGCTACCACGCGGCCCGCTGCCCGCGCGTGAAGCCATACTGGCCGGACCGGCTCCAGCCGAACTCGAAGGCGCCGACGAGATGGCGCGCCGCCAGCAGGCGGCATCGTTCACCGCTGCGACCGGCCAGCAGGAGCGGGTCGAGCAGGAGATCACCGAGATTGGCGGCGCTGTGCGCACCGCGCTTTCGGTCGAACCGCGCGACGGGCGGCTGTGCGTGTTCATGCCGCCTGTCGAGGCGCTGGAAGACTATCTCGAACTGGTCGCGGCGGCCGAGAACGCGGCAAAGGCGATCGGCCTTCCCGTGCATATCGAGGGCTACGGCCCGCCTCACGATCCGCGCCTCAACGTCATCCGCGTTGCGCCTGATCCCGGCGTCATCGAGGTCAACATCCATCCTGCTTCCAACTGGCAGGATTGCGTGGCGACGACGACGGCGATCTATGAGGAAGCGCGGCAGACACGGCTTGGCGCCGACAAGTTCATGATCGATGGGCGCCACACCGGCACCGGCGGCGGCAACCATGTCGTGGTCGGCGGTGCGACACCCAATGACAGCCCGTTCCTGCGAAGGCCGGACCTGTTGAAGAGCCTGGTGCTGCAATGGCAGCGCCATCCGTCGCTGTCCTATCTGTTCTCCGGCCTGTTCATCGGGCCGACCAGCCAGGCGCCACGCTTCGACGAAGCCCGTCACGACTCGCTCTACGAGCTTGAGATCGCGATGGCGCAGGTGCCGCATCCGGACCAGGGCAACGCACCCTTGCCATGGCTGGTCGACCGGCTGTTCCGCAATTTGTTGACCGACGTCACCGGCAATACGCATCGTTCGGAAATCTGCATCGACAAGCTGTTTTCGCCGGACGGACCGACCGGTCGGCTGGGGCTGGTCGAATTCCGCGGCTTCGAGATGCCGCCCAATGCACGCATGAGCCTCGCGCAGCAACTGCTTGTCAGGGCGATCATTGCCCGCGCGTGGAAAAGCCCGCTCGACGGCCGTTTCGTGCGCTGGGGCACATCGCTGCACGACCGCTTCATGCTGCCGCATCATGTCTGGGCCGATTTCCTCGACGTGCTCGACGACCTCAAGCTCAACGGCTTCGAATTCAGGCCCGAATGGTTCGACGCCCAGCTCGAATTCCGCTTCCCGTTCTGCGGCGAGGTTCAGCATGCCGGCATCAAGCTGGAGCTGCGCCAGGCGCTGGAGCCGTGGCATGTGATGGGCGAGCAAGGCGCGATCGGCGGCACCGTGCGCTTCGTCGATTCCTCGGTCGAACGGCTGCAGGTCAAGACCGAAGGGCTGAACCCGGAGCGCCACGCAGTCGTCTGCAACGGCCGCATCGTGCCGATGAAGGTCACTGACAATCGCGAAGTGGCGGTGGCGGGTGTCCGCTTCAAGGCCTGGCAGCCGGCATCGGGCCTGCATCCGGCGCTGCCGGTCAACACGCCACTGGTCTTCGACATCTATGACCGCTGGTCGGGACGTGCGGTCGGCGGCTGCGTCTATCATGTCGCCCATCCCGGCGGGCGCAATTACGACACCTTTCCGGTCAATGGCAACGAGGCGGAAGCTCGGCGGCTCGCCCGCTTCGAACCGCGCGGCCATACGCCATCCGCCTATGTGATCCGTGAAGAACAACCGGCGGAAGATTTCCCGATGACCCTTGACCTTCGGCGGCCGGCAAGACTCTGATCAGCGATGGCAAAGGGGAATCACAAGAGAGGACACGGCAAGCCGCGGACCCACAGCCTGCTGGAGCACTACCAGCCGATCGACGGCGTCGTCGACGAGATGGTCGATGCGTCAGGCAATCCTCGCCCGGCCTGGAAGCATTTTGTCGAGGCGCTCGAGGAACTTGGCGCTGAAAAGCTCGGCCAGCGCTTTGCCCGCGCCGACCAGTATCTGCGCGATGCCGGCGTTTATTACCGCGTCTATGACAAGGCCGGTGCCAATGAGCGCGAATGGCCGCTGGCGCATGTCCCGGTTCTCATCGAGGAGAGCGAGTGGGCGGCGATCAGCGCCGGCCTCGTGCAGCGCGCCGAACTGTTCGAGGAAACCATCGCCGATATCTACGGGCCGAACCGGCTGGTCGAGCAAGGTATCCTGCCGGCGGGATTGATCGCCGCCAGCCCCGAATATTTGCGGCCTGTCGTCGGCACCAGGCCGGCCGGCGGCCACTTCCTGCATTTCTGCGCCTTCGAGCTCGGCCGTGGACCTGACGGCCAGTGGTGGGTGCTGGGCGATCGCACGCAGGCGCCGTCCGGCGCCGGTTTCGCACTGGAAAACCGCGTCGCCACCACACGCGCGCTGTCCGACATCTATGGCGAGATGCATGTGCACCGCCTTGCCGGCTTTTTCCGCCGTTTTCGCGATGCGTTGATCGGCATGGCCAAGGAGACCGACGGCCGCGTCGCCATCCTGACGCCGGGGCCGCTCAACGAAACCTATTACGAACACGCCTACATCGCCCGCTACCTCGGCATCATGCTGCTCGAAGGCGAGGATTTGACCGTCTCCGGCAGCCGGCTGATGGTGCGCACGGTTTCCGGCCTGATGCCGATCAGCGTGTTGTGGCGGCGGCTCGACGCCGCTTTCGCCGACCCGCTCGAACTGCGCCCGGATTCGCAGATCGGAACGCCGGGCCTGGTCGAGGCGATCCGCCAGGGCGCGGTTGCTACCGTCAATGCGCTGGGCTCCGGCCTGATGGAGACGCGCGCGCTGCTTGCCTTCCTGCCCAAGATTTCACGGGCCTTGCGTGGCGAGGAATTGCTGCTGCCAAGTGTCGCGACATGGTGGTGCGGGCAAGCTACCGAGCGCGCGCATGTGCTGGCCAATATCGATCGCATGGTGATCGGGCCGGCGCTGTCGACGAGGCTTGCCTTCGAGGACGACGATTCAACGAAGCTAGGCTCGGCTCTGTCGGCCGGGGAGCGGGCGGAACTGGTGGCGCGCATTGAACGTGATGGCGGCGATTTCGTCGGCCAGGAAGCGGTGACGCTTTCGACGACGCCCGTCTATGTCGGCGGCTGGCTGGAGCCGCGGCCAGCGAGCCTGCGCGTCTACCTGGCGCGAACGCCGGAGGGCTGGACGGTGATGCCGGGCGGTTTTGCCCGTATCGGCCTGTCGCTCGACCCGACGGCGATCGCCATGCAGCGTGGCGGCCAGGCGGCGGATGTCTGGGTTGTCAGCGACAAACCGGTGGAGCGCGAGACGCTGCTGCCGCAAGAAGGCGACAGTTTCAGCCGCACCAGGCCCGGCAGCCTGCCCAGTCGCGCGGCGGAGAACCTGACCTGGCTCGGCCGCTATATCGAGCGCTCGGAAGACACGGTGCGCATCCTGCGCGCCTACCATGTGCGGCTGGCCGAAACCTCCGACCCGGATATGCCGCTGCTCGCCGACATCAGGGATTATCTCGAACCTTTCGGCATCGATGTGGAGACAGCGATCCCGTCAGGGCTGATCGGCACGCTGGATAGCGCGGTCTACAGTGCCGGGCAGATCCGCGACCGCTTCTCGCCCGATGGCTGGCTGGCGCTGAAGGACCTGTCGAAAACCATCCATCAGTTCGCAACGACGGTCGCGCCCGGCGACGACGCGACCCGGGCGATGACAGTCATCCTGCGTAAGCTCGCCGGCTTTTCCGGCCTGCTGCACGAGAACATGTACCGCTTCGCCGGTTGGCGCTTCCTCGAGATTGGCCGCCGGCTGGAGCGCGGTATCCAGATCTCCCGCACGCTGTCGCGGCTGACCAGCGCCAAGGCGCCGGACGGCGCGCTCGACATGATGCTGGAAATCGGCGACAGCGTGATGACCCATCGCCGCCAATATCCGGTGCAGGCCGGTCGGCGCACGGTGATCGACCTGCTGGCGCTCGATCCGCTTAACCCGCGCTCCATCCTGTTCCAACTTGAAAGGCTGAAGGCCGAAATCGGCCTGTTGCCGTCGCTCGGCGGGGAGGGGCAAATGTCGCCGGCGGCGAAGGAAATCCTGCAGCTCAACACCCAGATTGCCATCAAGGAGCCTTCGGACATGACGGCAAAGGCGCTGGACGACCTCGCCTATGAAATCGGCGGCCTCTACAACAGCCTCGCCAAAGCCTATTTCGGATAAAGCATGCTCTACGACATCAGGCTTCATCTGCATTACGATTACGCTGCGGCGGCCGGCGGCGGTCGTCATCAGGTGCGCGTACTGCCGTCGACGATACCGGGCGTGCAGCGTGTCATCGCCGCATCCCTGTCCTTTGCGCCGGCACCCAACGAGCGTTCCGACTTTTCCGATTTCTTCGGCAATAACGTCACCTCGATCGCCTTTCGCGACGCGCATGACGCGCTCGACATCAGGATGAGCGCCCGCGTGTCGGTGTCTCGGCCCGAGCCTGGGCTCGACGTGTCGCCCGATATCGCCCGGCTGAGGCAGGAGCTCGCCGCGGTGCGGTCTCTGGCACCTGATGCACCGCACCATTTCCTGACGGCCAGCACCCATGCCGGCATCGACGATGCGATCACCGCTTACGCACGCGACAGCATCGCCGGCTCTGCCGCCGGCACGGTCATGAGCCTGTGCAATCGCATCCATCGCGATTTCACCTATGACGGCGAAGCGACAACGGTGCGGACCCGGGCCAGTGATGCCTTCAAGTTGAAGCGCGGCGTTTGCCAGGACTTTTCGCACATCATGATCGCCGGCCTGCGCGGGCTCGGTATTCCGGCCGGCTATGTCAGCGGATTCTTGCGCACCATCCCGCCGAAGGGCAAGCCCCGGCTGGAAGGCGCCGATGCCATGCATGCCTGGGTCAAGGTCTGGTGCGGGCGCGATGCAGGCTGGCAGGAATTCGACCCGACCAACGGCATGCGGGCCAGCAACGACCATATCACCGTCGGCCACGGCCGCGACTATTCGGACGTGGCGCCGATCGTCGGCGTGCTCAAGACCACGGGGGGACAGGTTGGCGAGCAAGCTGTCGACGTCATTCCCGTCGTGCTCGAAAGAGCCTGAAGCAGGTCGTACACGCAGCGGTATTTGCGCCGCAATTCGGGATGGACAAGACTGCTTCTCAAATACCGATGCGGCCGCTAGTCTGTATTCGTTTCGGGGTGACGGTAGTTGTATCCTCAAGCGCATGGCGCGAGGGTTTGTAATTGAGAGCAATCAGCGTCGTCATTCCTGCCTGTAACGCGGCGGCGACCATCGCTGCAACGCTGGCGTCGCTACGCAGCGAGGCCGAGATCATCGGCGAGATCTTGCTGATCGACGACGCGTCGACCGATGGGACGGCAACCATCGCGCGGGAGGCCGCGGCACAACTGTCGTTGCCGCTGCGCGTGCTGTCGGCCAAATGCCGCGATGCAGGCGGTGCCCGCAATTTGGCGCTGGCCGAAGCGGTCTATTCCTGGGTCTACCTGATCGATGCCGACGACCTGCATCTGCGGGGCGGGTTGCGCGCACTGCTCCGCAAGGCCCGGGAGCAGCCGGAGGCCGACATGATCGTCGGTGCCTACCGGCGACGGGTGAACGGCCAGGACCGGCAGATCAAGATGCCGAACGGCTACCAGGCTGCGTGCCTGGCAAATGCTTCGGCCTATGTCAAAGGCGACATACGTTCGGTCGCCGTGGGCAGCGTTCTGGCATCGCGGACCCTGATCGGCGAGACGCGGTTCCCGATCGGAATGGCCTATGACGAGGACACGCTGTTCTGGGCACGGCTGATGAGCAAGGCATCGCTCGCCATGGTTTCGCAACCTGTCATGGTCTACGAGGTTTCGCCGGTACGTTCCGATGACCGCTTTGCCATCAACCCGGTGCGGCGCTTCCTGGACTGGCGCCGGGAACTGCGCACACTCACCGACTGCAACATCCCGTTGTCGGCCCTCAAGGCCAGGGAAGGCCTTGTCGCCCTCAAGATCGCCCGGGTCCACTATGCGCGCGGCGATCTGGGCACCGCGGCGCGCTTCCTGGCGGTAGCCGCGGCCGCGCCAAAGCGGCGCTCAGAAGCTTGGCGCTGCCTGCGCTACAGGTTCAAGCTCGCAGCGCGGCGGCGTTTGTCCGCGCCGCCGATCAAGCTGGAAGGCGCTCTGTAGGCGCCAGCCAACACGATATCGGCGCGAGGCGCTTTTCGGACGGCGCGTGGAACCAGCGGTCGGCCAGTGGCTTATCTACGGAATTCGCGTGGAGCCGACATGTTGCAAAAATCCGGATTGTCGCCCAGCCGACCGGCTGGCCAGGATGCTGTGTCGCCAGATGGCGCGCCCAAAAACGGGGCACAAAGCTCGGCCGACCATGCGTCGCTTAGCTATGTCAGTGATGCTGAGCCCGGTATCCGGCGGCTGAAAACAGGCAAGGGGTTTTCCTACCAGGGACCGGACGGAGGGACAGTTTCGGACACCACCAGGGCCCGCATCGAGGCGATCGTCATTCCGCCGGCCTGGACGGATGTGTGGATTTCGCCGGACGCGGACGGCCATATCCAGGCAACCGGCAGGGACCAGCGCGGACGCAAGCAATACCGCTATCATCCGCAATGGGCCGAAGAGCGCGATGGTGCCAAATATTCGAGCCTGGTTGCTTTCGCCGAGAGCCTGCCGGACCTGCGGCACAGGATCGACAGCGATCTGCGCCGTCGTGGCCTGCCGTTCGAGCGTGTCGTCGCCGCGGTCGTCTGGCTGCTCGACAACACGATGATCCGCGTCGGCAATGCCGCCTACGCCCGTGACAACAAGAGTTTCGGGTTGACCACGTTGCGCGACCGGCATGTGGATATTGTCGGTTCAAGCCTGCGCTTTGCCTTCAAGGGCAAGTCGGGCAAGGAGTGGAAGCTGAAGCTGGTCGACCGCCGCATCGCCAGGATTGTGCGCGGCGCGCAGGACCTGCCAGGCCAGAAGCTGTTCCAGTATCTCGATGAGGACGGCAACAGGCGGCCGGTCCGCTCCGAGGACGTCAACCGCTATATCCGTGAGGCGGTCGGTGACGCCTTCAGTTCGAAGCATTTCCGCACCTGGGGCGGCACCATTCACGCCGCGTCGCTGTTTGCCCAAACGGAACTGCCGCAAAGCCCGGCGCAGCGAAACAGGGCGATGAACAGCGTTATCGACAAGGTTGCCGAGCGGCTGGGCAATACGCGTGCCGTCTGCCGCAAATGCTATATCCACCCGCGGGTCTTCGAAGCGTGGTCGCAGGGGCGGTTGCTGAATGAAATGGCGCAAGCCAACAAACGCAAACGCTCCATCGATGGTCTCGATGACGAGGAAGCTCTCGTGCTGCGATGGCTGAAACCGCGAGAAAGCTGACCAGCGCGGCCGGCTGTGGCCAAATCCGCCACATCTGGATTTTTTTATCGACGTCGTGTCGGGATCGGTCTTACTGTTTCGTCCTTTGACAGAGAAAAGGACCAGCCATGCTCTACGCAATCCTCTGCTATGCTTCCGAAGATGTCGTCTGCTCCTGGAGCAAGGCACAGGACGACGAGGTCATGGCCAATATCCTCGGCGTTCAGGAAAAATATGCCAAGGCCGGCCGGCTTGGCCCGGTGGCACGACTTCTGCCGACGACCGCCGCGACGACCCTGAGAAAGGTCAAGGGTGAATCGGTCGTCATCGATGGGCCGTTCGCCGAGACCAAGGAACAGTTTCTCGGCTTCTACACGCTCGAATGCGCTGATCTCGACGAGGCGGTGGAGTTCGCCCGCGAGCTTTCCGAGGTCAACCCGAGCGGTGGGTCGTATGAAATCCGGCCGGTTTCGGTCTTTAACCCAACAAGGGTTTCCGCATGACCGAAATGGCCTGGATAAGCTCCGCGATCAGCGCCGCCCGCCCGCAGGCCATGGGTGCGCTGCTGCGTTATTTCCGCGATCTCGATACGGCGGAGGAAGCTTTCCAGGACGCGTGCCTCAGGGCGCTGAAGAACTGGCCGCAGAACGGGCCGCCGCGCGACCCGGCGGCCTGGTTGATCTTCGTCGGTCGCAACAGCGGCATCGATGCGGTGCGCAAGCGCGCCAAGCAGGCGCCGATGCCGGAGGAAGACCAGGTTTCCGATCTGGAAGACGCCGAGAGCGATATCGCCGAGCGGCTGGACGGGGCGCACTACCGCGACGACATATTGCGGCTGCTGTTCATCTGCTGCCATCCTGATCTGCCGGCAACGCAGCAGATCGCGGTGGCGCTGCGCATCGTCTCCGGTCTTACGGTCAAGCAGATCGCGCGCGCCTTCCTGGTTGGCGAAAGTGCCATGGAGCAGCGCATCACTCGCGCCAAGGCGCGCATTGCGGACGCCGGCGTGCCGTTCGAGACGCCGGGCGCGGTCGAGCGGTCGGAACGGCTCGCCGCCGTCGCCGCCATGGTCTACTTGGTCTTCAACGAGGGCTATTCGACCAACAGCGGCGAGGCGCCGGCCCGCGCACCGCTGTGCGAGGAGGCAATCCGGCTGGCACGGCTGTTGCTGCGGCTGTTCCAGACCGAGCCGGAGATCATGGGGCTGACGGCGCTGTTGCTTCTGCAGCATGCGCGCGCACCGGCCCGTTTCGACGAGAGCGGCGAGATCGTGCTGCTCGAAGACCAGGATCGCAGCCTGTGGAGCCGCAAGATGATCGATGAGGGGCTGGCGCTGGTCGACAAGGCGCTGCGCCATCGCAAGCCCGGCCCCTACCAGGTGCAAGCGGCGATTGCCGCGCTGCATGCGCGGGCCGAAAAGGCCGAGGACACCGACTGGAACGAGATCGATCTGCTCTATCGCTTGCTCGAGCAGATGCAGCCGTCGCCGGTGGTCACGCTCAACCGGGCCGTCGCGGTCTCGAAGGTGCGTGGACCGGCAGAGGCGCTCGCCATGATCGAGCCGCTGGAAGAACGGCTTTCCGGCTATTTCCATTTTTTCGGTCTCAAGGGCGGCCTTTTGATGCAACTCGACCGGGGCGACGAGGCGCGCGTCGCCTTCGACCGCGCCATAGCGCTTGCGAACACGGCGGCGGAAGCTGCCCATATCCGCATGCATATCGACCGGCTGATCAAGGACGGTGCGGTACGCCCAGCGGCCAAGAAGGCAAACTGAGCGCCATCTGGCTCAATCGTGCAGTTTGGGCTTAGACCATGCCGGGGTGGTGATTTTCCCTTGAACCGAGTAATGCCACGCGATGATCGTGCCTGAGGTGCCTTTGTGCACGCGGGCAGCATGGCGCCAGGCTTTGACCGGCGTGCCTTTTGTGCATGTCGTTGTCCCAAAACCGCTGGGCACTTTTGGGCGACATGCATTATGAGCGACTGGATCTGAAAGGGACAAGAATGACGATAGGCAAGGAAACGACCGAACTGCTGGCGAAACTGGGTGTGGCCAAGGAGACGCTGGTCGGCGGCGACCTGATCGTGCGCAGCCCGGTGACGGGCGAGCAGATCGCGGCGCTGAAGACGATCTCACCGGCTGACGCGGCCAAGGTGATCGATGCCGCGCACAAGGCCTTCCAGGCCTGGCGCATGGTGCCAGGCCCGCGGCGTGGCGAACTGGTGCGGCTGCTCGGCGAGGAGCTGCGTACGCACAAGGCCGAGCTTGGCCGGCTGGTCTCGATCGAGGTCGGCAAGATCCCGTCCGAGGGGCTCGGCGAAGTGCAGGAGATGATCGACATCTGTGATTTCGCCGTAGGCCTCTCCCGGCAATTGTACGGCCTGACCATCGCCACCGAGCGCCCAGGCCATCGAATGATGGAAACCTGGCATCCGCTCGGCGTCGTCGGCGTCATTTCCGCCTTCAATTTCCCGGTGGCTGTGTGGTCGTGGAATGCCGCCCTGGCGCTGGTCTGCGGCGACGCTGTGGTGTGGAAGCCGTCGGAAAAGACGCCGCTGACCGCACTTGCTTGCGAAGCCATCTTCAAACGTGCGGTCAAGCGCTTCGGCGCGGACGCACCTGATGGCCTGGCGCCGGTGCTGATCGGCGATCGCGCCGTCGGCGAGATACTGGTCGATCACCCTAAAGTGCCGCTGGTTTCGGCGACCGGCTCGACCCGCATGGGCCGCGACGTCGGTCCGCGGCTGGCCAAGCGCTTTGCGCGCGCGGTGCTGGAACTCGGCGGGAACAATGCAGGCATCGTCTGCCCGACCGCCGATCTCGACATGGCGCTGCGCGCGATTGCGTTTGGAGCGATGGGCACGGCCGGCCAGCGCTGCACGACGCTGCGGCGCCTGTTCGTGCATGACAGCGTCTACGACGCCTTGGTTCCGCGCCTCAAAAAGGCCTACGAGAGTGTGTCTGTCGGCAATCCGCTGGAGACCTCCTCGCTGGTCGGGCCGCTGATCGACAAGGCGGCCTTCGATGCCATGCAGAAGGCGCTGAAGGAAGCCGCCGCCCATGACGGCAAGGTGACCGGCGGCACGCGGGTCGAGAACGGCCACCCCGATGCCTACTACGTGCACCCGGCGCTGGTCGAAATGCCAAGCCAGGTATCCCCGGTGACGGAAGAGACCTTCGCGCCGATCCTCTATGTGATGAAATATTCGGATTTCGACGCCGTGCTCCACGAGCACAATGCGGTGGGCGCCGGCCTGTCGTCGTCCATCTTCACCCGAGACCTGCAGGAATCCGAGCGTTTCCTGGGTGTCGACGGATCGGATTGCGGCATTGCCAATGTCAACATCGGAACCTCGGGCGCCGAGATCGGCGGTGCCTTTGGCGGCGAAAAGGAAACCGGCGGCGGCCGCGAGAGCGGCTCCGACGCATGGAAGGCCTATATGCGACGTGCCACCAACACGGTGAACTATTCCAAGGCGCTGCCGCTCGCCCAGGGCGTGTCGTTCGACATCGACTGAAGGGCTCGCCGGCTTGGGCATCCCGCACGGGGGATGCCCACCGGTCAGCTGCCTGCTGGCGAGTCAAAGGCCTTGACGAACGCGGCATCGATGATAGCCAGCTTGACGGCCTGGGCGGTCATGTACTCCCGGTAGAAATCGCCCGACACCCACATCACCGAATTGCCGCGCTGGCCGAGCCAGCCAACGCTGCCGAGGTCTTCGGCATCCCGCAGTTTGCGTGCCAGGTGGGTTCGCGACAGCTTGAGCCATTTGGCCAAATCGCCGATCGAGACGACGCCAGTCGGTATTGCAGCGAGGCCGGCATGGTCGGGATCGACGCCCGATATCAGCCAGTCCATGACGACGCCGCCATTGTTAAGCCAGGTGAACAGCGAAAAGGTCTGCTTGGGCTCGCGCACGGGGCTGGAGGAGATCAGCCCGTCAGCCACCAGCGGTTGCACCCTTGCGAGCGCAAAGGGCCGCTCCAGAAACGTCGCCAGACGATTCGCGCCGTCGAGACTGTCCAGTGTGTGCAGATGAGCCATCATCCAGCCGGCGAGCGTGTCCAGCGTGTTCACTGTGGGCTGTATGGGGCGGATGCGGCCATCCTGAGCTGCCGAGAGGTGCTCGATGAAATTGTAGTGCAGCATCTCCTTGAGGAAGGCGTCGGCGGTGTTGCGGCTGGCGACGGAATTCTCCCGGATGACGTCGATGAAACGCGCCGCCGTCAACTGCTTGCGGTAGTCATCGGGCTCCCGTCTGAAATGCAGGGCAAGGCCGATATGCGCCATTAACCAACGCTGCTGGGTGGCAAATATCGAGGCAAGCCTCGGGTTCGTCTCGTAGGTCTGGATAAGCGCCTGCGCCTGGGCACGGACACAGCGATGCAATGCCGGGTGACCGGCAATATGGTCCAAGGTCAGCGCCATTCTCCCCCCGTGCGTCAAGCCCCCCAACGCGAAGACGCAGATCACATTTTCAGCCTTCAAGGCCCGTGTCCAGACGCGCCCGGTCTATAACAGGTTATGATCGCCAGTAGACAATGTTCACGGCCCGGGCAGATATCGATCGCGCCGATCCTTCAGCGGTCTTCCGGAGCTGGAAAACAGGCGTCGAAGGCCGCATCGACAATGGCCAGTTTGGCGGCCTGGACGGTCATGTACTCCTGGTAGAAAGTGTTCGATACCCACATCACCGAATGGCCGCGCTGGCCGAGCCAGCCGATGCTGCCGAGTTCCTCGGCAGCGCGCAGCTTGCGGGCAAGGTGGGTCCGCGAGAGCTTGAGCCATCTGGCGAAATCTCCGATCGAAACCACGCTGGTCGGAATCTGGTCCAGGCCGGCATGATCGGGGTCGATGCCCGACATCAGCCAGTCCATGACGATGCCGCCATTGTTGAGCCAGATGAACAGGGAAAAAGTCTGGTTGGGCTCGCGCACCGGCTTGGAGGCAAGCAGGCCGTCCGCCACCAGAGGCTGCAGCCTGACAACCATGTCGGGCCGCTCCAGGAACTTGGCCAGCCGGTTGCCACCGTCGAGATGATCCAGCGTCTGCAGATGGGCAAGGACCCAGCCGGTGAAAGTCTGCACGGTTGCCGCCGTTGGCTGCAAAGGGTGCGTGCGCCCGTCGCCACCCGAAACATACTCGGCGACATGATAGTGCAGCATCTCCTTGATGAAAGCGTCCGCCGTGTTGCGGCTGGCCACCGCGTGCAGGTGTACGAACTCGGTGAAACGCGATACCGTCAGCTCCTTGCGGCGGTCGTGCGGATCGCGCCTGAAATGCATGGCAAGGCCGACATGACCCATCAGCCAACGCTGCTGCGTGGCGAAAATGGAAGCCAGTCGCGGGCTCGTTTCATAGATGTTGATCAGCGCCAACGACTGTGCCTGGACACAGCTATGCAGGGCCGGATGGCCGGCAATGTCTTCCAGATTCAGCGCCATCCTCCTCATGTTCCGAGTTAACTCCAATAGCGGAGTCGCGTCCACATTTTCCAGCCTTCGATAGCTGTGTCCAGAGGCACCAAATGCGAAGAGCAAGCCCAACCCGAACATGGGGCCGGCCACGACCGTTTCCATGGTAGGGTCCGCTAACCGGTTGCTATGGCTTGGAAAACCCCTCCCAATAATAGTCAGCCGGAGGGCCGCCCGTTGAATTGACCTTCACCAGGGCCCGGCATAGTTTCCGCGACATCCGAGCGGCGGGGGCACGCCTTCCCGGAAGTGAGTTCGAAAGCAGAAGCCAATTAACGAGCGATGAAATCTCGCGCGGTGGCGAAGTTTTGCCGAACTCTACCTCGAAGGACGAGTGATTGAGTGAAGTATACAAGCAAGATCGCGGTTGGCAGGGATAACGACTGTCACCCAGTTTTCGGTGAGCTGGCAGCCCGTAAGGGATGGTTGATCCTGTTTGCCGTCTCGGCGTGCCTGTGGCTTCAAGCCGGCGCGTTTGCGCAGACAGCCAGCCAGATCACGCCGCCCAGCTTTCGGCCGCCGCCGGCAGCCAACACGGCAGGTGTTTCCATTCCCGAAGGTGAGGGCCTCGAGGCGCCGGCGGGCGCCGGGAAGCTCAGGGTCAAGCTCGGGGATGTCAGGGTCGAAGGCGGCTTGCCCGACATGGCTGACGCAACACGCAAGATCGTTGCCGGCCTTGCGCACCGCACGGTGACGGCGGCGGAAATCTTTGCCGCGGCGCGAAAACTCGAAACCGAATATGGACGGGCCGGCTATGCGCTGGCGCGGGTGGTGCTGCCGGCGCAGAAGCTCAACGACGGCGCAGGGCTCCGGCTGGTCGTCGTCGACGGCTTTCTCGAACGGATCGACACCAGCAATCTGCCCGAGCGCATACGCGGGCGGGTCGAGGCAACGCTGGCGCCGCTCGTTGGACAAAAGAGCATCAAGCTGTCGGCGATCGAACGCAAGCTGCTGCTGGCTGGCGATACGCCCGGGGCCCGGCTGCGCTCAACCTTGCAGGCCGGAACAGCCAAAGGCGCCAGCGTGCTGGTCATCGATGGCAAATATCGCCCGATCGGCGGCCAGGCGACCGGGGACAACTCGCTATCGCCGTCGTTGCAGCGCTGGTCTACGGGCGTCGGCGTCGATTTCAACTCATTGCTCGGCCTCGGCGAACTCGTCTATGTCAGGGCAGGCGGCTACCCCGATGGCGGCGAGAGTGGCCTGTTCACGGCTGACCCACGCAATCGCAACTATGCCGCGGGCATCGTCGTGCCGATCGGCTATGACGGGCTGACGCTCAATCTGGAAGCCAGCCGCACGCAGGCCAATCCGACAGCCGAGCCCGGCACGCTCGGCTTCGGCAGCGCTTTCCAGCGTTATTCGGCGCGGCTTCGATATCCCTGGATCCGCAGCCGTGCGCTTACGATCAGCACCGAACTGTCCTTCGACGTGCAGAACGACACGCTCGACGCGGTGACGCCGATTTCGCTGCCGATCGCCGAGGACCGGCTGCGCATTGCCCGGCTCGGTCTCGACGGCACCTGGTTCACACCGCTTGGCGGTGTCTTCATCGGCAATGTCGTTGCGTCGTTCGGCATCGACGGGCTCGGCGCGCGCTCGGCCGCCGATGCCACGCCGCTTTTGCCGCTGTCGCGCCAGGGGGCCGACGCGGCGTTCCAGAAGCTGGAGGTCTCCGCCAGTTACAGCCAGCCGCTGGCTACCCATCTCGGCCTCGACCTCTACGCCCGCGCGCAGACCTCGTTTGGCAAGCCGCTGCTGCAGTCCGAACAGATCGGGCTGGTCGGCGCGAACGGTCTGTCGAGCTTCGACGCGGGCGCGCTGCAGGGCGATTCCGGCTATGTGCTGCGCGGCGAGCTGTCCTCACCCTGGTACGCACCGTTCACCGGCGGCATCGTTTCGTTGTCGCCCTACGTGTTCGGCGCTGTCGGCCAGGTCCATCTCGAAATGCCGACCGCGCTCGAGACGGCCAACATCATTGGTGCGTCATACGGGCTTGGCCTGAAGGTCGGCACCGCGCTGGCGGGTGACGCGACCAATGCCAGCCTGACGCTGGAATGGGGCCGCCAGCATCGCGACGATCACCTGCCGACAAGCGATCGCTTTTCGCTCAGCGGCGCCGTCCAGTTCTAGAGAGATCACCATGCAGCGCAAAGTCCACCTCTCACGACGGCACCTTAACCGCACCGGCGCGCCGTTGATGGCGCTGCTTTTGACGTCGACGGCGCTTGTCGGTTTCACGTCGGCGCGAGCACAGGAACTGCCGACAGGCGGCAGCGTGGCGTCCGGCGGTGTCACCATCGCCAATCCATCGTCGTCGCAACTGAACATCAGGCAGTCGACCAGTTCGGCGATCGTCAACTGGCAGAGCTTTTCGATCGGCGCCGGCGCGACCGTCACTATCGACCAGCCATCATCCTCGGCAACGATGCTGAACCGCGTCACCGGCGGTACCAAATCGACCATTGCAGGCCAGCTCAACGCCAATGGCCAGGTGTTCCTGGTCAATCCCAACGGCATTGCCATCTCCAAGACCGGCAAGGTCAGTGCCGCCGGCTTCGTCGCGTCCTCGCTGGGCATCAGCGACGAGGATTTTGAGGCCGGAAAGCTGGAGTTCGAAGGCAATGGAGCTTCCGCTGCCGTCTCCAACCAGGGTGCGATCAGCATCGGGCGTGGCGGCTATGCCGCATTGATCGGCGGCAGCGTCGACAATGCCGGCTCGATCACCGTGCCGCTTGGAAAGGTCGGGCTCGGATCGGGTGAGAAGGCGGCGCTTGATTTGTCCGGCGACGGCTTCCTGCAGGTCTCCGTGCCGACCAAGGCTGACGGCAGCAATGCGCTGGTCAGCAATTCCGGACGTATCAGTGCCGATGGCGGGCTGGTCGAACTCAAGGCGGCTGCGGTGCGCGATGCCGCACGCCAAGCCGTCAACATGTCCGGTGTCATCGAGGCACGCACGGTGTCAGGTCAATCCGGCGCCATCGTACTCGGCGGCGATGAAGGCTCGGTCGAAATCACCGGCATGCTCGACGCTTCGGCCAAGGCCGGCGGCAAGGGCGGCAAGGTCACGGTCACCGGCCGCAAACTGATGCTCAAAGCCGCCAAGGTCGATGCCTCGGGCAAGGATGGCGGCGGCAGCGTCAGGATCGGCGGTGACAAGCAGGGCAAGGGCACCTTGCAACGCGCGGTCACAACCGAGATCGATGCGAAGACGACAATCAGTGCCGATGCGACCGGCAACGGCACCGGCGGCACGGTCATCGTCTGGTCGGACGAGCAAACAAAGTTCGCCGGCAAGATTTCCGCACGCGGCGGTGATGACGGCGGCAATGGCGGCTTTGCGGAAGTGTCCGGCAAGCAGCGCCTCGACTTCACCGGTGAGGTCGATCTGCGCGCCCGCTTCGGCGACACCGGTGACCTTTTGCTCGATCCCTACAACGTCACTATATCGAACGCTGCCGGCAACACCGGCGGCAGCATGTCCGCCAACACCAATGACAGCGTCATCAACGTCACCACGCTGCAGAACCTTCTTGCAACGGCAAACGTCACCATCTCGACCGGCAGTGGCGGTTCGCAGGCTGGCGACATCACCATTGCAGCACCGATCGCCTGGAACACCAACACGCTGACGCTCAGCGCCTCTCATTCGATCGTCTTCAATGCGAACGCCACGATCGGCGGCGTCGGCGGACTGGCGCTCATCACCAACAATGGCGGCACCGGCGGCACGATCTCCTATGCCTTGGGCGCATCGGCGACCTTCACCGGCACGCCCGGTGCGCAGGCGCTGTCGGTCAACGGCCAGAGCTACACGCTGATCTATGATGTCAACGGCCTGCAGGCGATCAACAGCGGGCTCACCGGCAGCTACGCGCTGGCCAAGAATATCGATGCCAGCTCCACGTCCAGCTGGAATAGCGGTCTCGGCTTCATATCGCTGGGCACCGACGGCAACAGCAACATCCAGAACGGCGGCAACGGCTTCACCGGCTCGTTCGACGGGCTCGGCCACACCGTCGACAGCCTGTCGGTGACGCAGTCCGCTGCCCAGTATGTCGGCCTATTCGGCTATATCGGCGCGGGCGGCCTGGTCCAGAATGTCGGCGTCACCAATGTGACGGTCCGGGGGTTTAGGACCCTTGGCGGGATCGCCGGGTTCAATGCCGGCACGGTGGCCCAGAGTTATTCGACTGGTCAGCTGTTCACCACGCAATACGGGTCCACCTCAGGCGGTCTGATCGGCGAGAACGATGGCGCACTCTCCGACAGCTTCTCGACAGTGGTCATCAACGCACGCGACACAAATGCGGCGGGCGGCGCGGTGGGCTTCAACAATTTCGGCACCATCGATCGCGTCTATGCCATGGGCGCTGTCGATATCGGCAGCGGCGGCGCGGCCGTCGGCGGCCTCGTCGGATCGAATTATGGCTATTCGTTTGTCGGCGAGGGCGGCAGGATAACCGACAGCTATTCGACCGGCGCGGTCAGCGGCGGATGGAATGTCGGCGCGTTCATCGGCAACAACCTTTACGATGGCGTGATCACGGGCGCGTACGACACGTCGACATCCGGCCCCTACAACACCACATCCAGCGCCAAGCCTGCGATCGGCGGTGGCACCACCGGCCCCAATGTCAATGTCGTCGGCCTGTCGACCTCCAGCTTCCAGAATGGCGGCGCCAATGGACTGAGTGCCGCCTTTGGCGGCGGGACTGGCGGCCTCTATCCCTATCTGAAGAGCTTCTACCCCAATGGCGTTCAGGCGATCTCCGGAATTGCTTACAAGGATGCCGGCAACACGCCACTGATTTCCGGTACCGGCCAACCCTATTACACAAAGAATCCCGGGCTGGTGTCCGTCGTCTCCGGCGGCGTGAACCTCGGCACAGTCTCGACCGGCGTCAACGGCTACTATTATCTCGCTCTGCCGGCCGGCGCGGTCTCGAACTCGGTGCTCGCTTACACCGTTGCCGAAGCGGACTCGGGCGCCAAGAATGGCGTGACCTTCCGGACCGGCCTGTCCGGCAGCAATGTCTCGAACCTCAACGTCTATGGCGACTGGCGGCTCGACGAGGCGGATGGCTCGATCGCCTCGCTGTCGGCGCTGAGCAGCGCCTATAGCGCGGCGATTGGGTCAGCCTCTGTCGGCAGCCTGTCCTTCGCCAATCGCCAGATTGAAACCGTAGCAGCCACCTTCGCCCTCAACCAGGCGCTGTCGGTCGGCACCGGCACGCTGGCGCTGTCGTCGAACGGCGTGGTGACGCAGACTAGTGGCCTGACGGCGGCGTCGCTGGTTCTCGGTGGCACGGGTAGCTTCACCCTGACCAACGCCGGCAACCAGGTCGGCAACGTCGCCGGCAGCGCCGGTTCCGTCGATCTGCGCGATGGTGCAAGCCTGACGATCGCCAGTGCTTCCAGCGCCCGTGGGGTTATGGCGACCGGGGTGAACACCACCGGTTCGGTGAAGCTTCAGACGACGGGCGATTTGACCATTGCGGCAAATGCGACAATCAGCGGAACGGATCCAGTGCTCTCGGCCGCTGGCCTGTTCGTCAACAACCGGGGCAGTGACGCCGTCGCCGCCACTAGCGGACGCTGGCTGATCTATGCGGCAAATCCCACCGGCAATACATTCGGCAATCTGGACAGTGGCAACACGGCCGTCTGGAACACGTCGGCGGGTGGTCCGGTGAGTGCGACAGGCAACCGCTATGTCTTTGCCTATCAGCCGACACTGACCTTCAAGTCTAGCAATGCGACCAAAATCTATGGCGATACCGCCCTGCCGGCACTGACCTATTCAGTGGCGGGCTACCAGGCGGGCGTGATCGGCGCCTATCTCGGCGACACCGCCGCCACGACCTTCAGCGGTGGCCCAAGCGTCACGTCCGTCAACCCGCCGGGCAATACACAGGTCGGAGCAGGATCCTATGCAATCACCGTCGGCGCCGGCAATCTCGCGGCGTTGAGCGGCTATGGCTTCGCCTACAACAGCGCGGGCCTGCTTACCATCGGCAAGCGCGCGGTGACGGTGACGGTGACGCCGGGCCAGGGCAAGATCTATGGCGATGCCAATCCATCATCCTATGCATACACCGTTTCGGATCTCGGCGCCGGCACGGCTCTGGTCGGTAGCCTTAGCCGCACGGCAGGGAACAGCGCCGGGACTTATGCCATCAACCAGGGCAGCATCACCAACACCAGCAATTCGAACTACGACATCACCTATGTCGACGCCAATTTCACCATCGCCAAGCGCGCGATCACGGTAACGGCCGATGCCAAGAGCCGTACCTATGGCAACTCCAATCCGACGCTGACCTATCAACTCACAACAGGCAACCTCGTCAGTGGCGACAGCTTGGGCGGTTCTCTGACGACATCGGCGACGACGGCATCCGGTGTCGGCAGCTACGGCATCGCGCAGGGCACACTCAACAACAACAACTATGCGATCAGCTATGTCGGCGCCAATCTGTCGGTTACGCCGCGCGCGATCACGGTGACGGCGAATGCCAAGAGCCGTGCCTATGGCGACGCCAATCCGGCGCTGACCTATCAGCTGACATCAGGCAATTTCGTCAATGGCGACAGCCTGAGCGGCGCACTGGCAACAACGGCGACGACGGCATCCGGTGTCGGCAGCTACGGCATCACGCAGGGCACACTCGCCAACGGCAACTATACGATCAGCTATGTCGGCGCCAATCTGTCGGTGGCGAAGCGCGCCATCACGGTGACAGCCGATGCCAAGAGCCGCATCTATGGCGATGCCATTCCAACGCTGACCTATCAGCTGACCACGGGCAATTTCGTCAATGGCGACAGCCTGAGCGGCGCGCTGGCGACGTCGGCCACGACAGCATCCGGTGTCGGCAGTTACGGCATCACGCAAGGCACACTCGCCAACAGCAACTATGCGATCAGCTATGCCGGCGCCAATCTGTCGGTGACGAAACGGGCGATCACGGTGACGGCCGATGCCAAGAGCCGCATCTATGGCGACGCCAATCCGGCGCTGACCTATCAGCTGACCTCGGGCAATTTCGTCAATGGCGACAGTCTCGCCGGTGCGCTCGCTACAACGGCCACGACAGCATCCGGTGTCGGCAGCTACGGCATCACGCAAGGCACACTCGCCAACAGCAATTATGCGATCAGCTATGTCGGCGGCAATCTCGCGTTGACCCCGCGCGCGATCACGGTGACGGCCGATGCCAAGAGCCGCATTTATGGCGATGCCAACCCGGCGCTGACCTATCAGCTGACATCAGGCAATTTCGTCAATGGCGACAGCCTGAACGGTGCGCTGGCGACGTCGGCAACGACAGCATCCGATGTCGGCAGCTACGGCATCACGCAGGGCACGCTCGCCAACAGCAACTACGCGATCAGCTATGTCGGCGGTAATCTGGCGGTGACGCAGCGCGCCATTACGCTAACGGCCGATGCCAAGAGCCGTGTCTATGGCGATGACAATCCAACGCTGACCTATCAGCTGACCTCGGGCGATTTCGCCAATGGCGACAGTCTGAGCGGTGCGCTGGCAACGACCGCCACGGCATCATCCGATGTCGGCGGCTACAGCATCACGCAAGGCACGCTTGCCAACGGCAATTACGCCATCAGCTATATCGGCGCGGACCTTTCGGTGACACAGCGCGCGATCACGGTCACGGGCGATGCGGGCCAGAGCAAGATCTATGGGGACAGTGATCCGCTGTCCTACGGCTATGCGGTTTCCGGTCTTGGCGGCGGGACGGCGCTGGTCGGCACGCTTGATCGCGCCGAGGGCGAGAATGTCGGGACCTATGACATTGGCCGCGGCACCCTCAGCGATGCTGCCAACGGCAATTACGACATCACCTATGTCGGTGCCGGTTTCAGCATCGGCAAGCGATCCGTGACCGTCACTGCCAGCTCGGGTCAGGGCAAGACCTACGGCAATGCCGATCCGTCGTCCTATGGCTACACCTTCACCGATCTCGGCAATGGTGCGGCGCTGGTTGGCGCTCTCGACCGCACGACCGGCGAAGATGTCGGCGCCTATCAGATCGGGCAGGGCACACTCGCCAACGCGGCCAACTCGAACTACGACATCAGCTATGTCGGCGCCGATTTCAGCATCGGCAGGCGTGCCGTGACAGTCACGGCCAATTCGGGCCAGGGCAAGATTTACGGCGATGCCGACCCGTCCTCCTATGGCTACACCAGCACCGATCTCGGCAGTGGTGTGGCGTTGGTCGGCGCTCTCGATCGCGCCTTGGGAGAGAACGCCGGAGCCTACGCGATCGGCCAGGGCACGCTCACCGACAACGCCAATGCGAACTACGAGATCAGCTATGCCGGTGCCGACTTCAGCATCGGCAAGCGGGCGATCACTGTGGTGGCGGATGCGCAGAGCCGGCCCCAAGGCATGCCCAATCCGCCACTCACCTATTCGATCGGCGGTCTGGGGTTGGTCAACGGGGATACATTCCTTGGCGCGCTCTCGACTGAGGCGACACCCGCTAGCCCTGCTGGCAACTATGCCATCGAACAGGGGAGCCTGACCCTCTCGGCCAACTATGAGCTGACCTATGTCGGTGCCGATCTGGTGGTCTCGCCGCCCAACACCGTGCCGGCACCGGATGCGGCCAGCACGGTCGCGTACAACGCCGATGCCCATGCTGCCGGCGGGCCGGCTCGGGTTTTCTTCACCGGGCAGCCGGTGGATGGCGATGCGCAAACGCTGGTCGAAGACCCGCGGCTTGACGGTCCCGCCTTCTGCCAGGGCGTGGCGGACGCAGCTTCCGTCTGCAGCGTTGCTTCGGTCCGGTAGAAAATGGGGACGCCTTGACCGCGTTGCCGGCGAGACTGTCGGGCAGCTATCCCATCGCCCAGGGCGGCATCACCAACGCCGCCAATCCGAACGGCGATATCACCTATGACCTAATGCCATGGCCGCCTGGGACCCGGCCGTCCTTGCCGCGTTTGCCACGGTCCGGTGAGCGTGCGGGCGACCACGATTTGACGCCGTCAATTATCACCTCTCACATCAGCGCTATTTCGTCAGCCGATCATGCACGATGAACCGGCCGGCTTTCGCCGGCCGGTTGCTCCGATCGGGATCAGCCGCAGACGCGGACCTCTTCGATCACCCTGTGGTGGTGGCGCCAATGCTTGACCAGTTCGATATGGCAGCGATGATGCCGGTGATGGCGGCGATATTCGCCGTACCGGTATTCGCCATTGTCATACTGAACGTTCTGGTCGCCATCATACTGATCGTCATAATAGCGATCGCGGTGATGACGGCGAATAACGATCCCACTATCGGAATCGTCATCCGGCAAATATCGGTCGCCGTCGTCGGACTGGATGGTCACGCTTGCCGCTTGCGTCGGCGCAGTGATCGCCGCTGTCGCGGCCAATGCCAACAGGGAAGCCAGAATCAGCTTTTTCATCTCGTCCTCCTGCGTGTTCAAGACATGTTAACTCGCGGAAGAACCGGGCGTTCCGCCTAATTTTACACGCTTTGCGACGCGGAAGACATCAAGGCGTTATCGTCCACCCGCTCCAGGCGCACGAAGGCCGTAAGCGGCAGGTGGTCGGAGGCAACGCGCGAAAGCGGCGTGTCATGCGCGTTGATGGCGGCAATCATGCCGTGCCTGTTGGCCATGATCCGGTCGAGCGCCAGCAGCGGCAGGTTCGACGGGAAGGTGGGGACCGCCGGCGGCTGCGGGCCGAACGTCGCATGCAGCGTGTTGAGAGCGGAGCGGTTGCCGAGCCGCCATTCATTGAGGTCGCCGAGCAGCAAGGTCGGTCTTTCGTCCGGGCTGTTCATCAGGTCGAGCACGACGCGCGCCTGCTGGGAGCGCGAGCGGCGCAGCAGGCCAAGATGGGCGGCGATGATGCGCAGCGTCCGGCTTCCATCGAGGTCGATCTCCGCCACCACCGCGCCGCGCGGCTCCAGCCCCGGAAGCTTGATCTGGTGCACGTCGCGAACGACGCCCTTCTTGAACAGCAAGACGTTGCCATGCCAGCCATGGCCCTTGCCGGTGGCCGAAATCGGCACCGGAACCAGGCCGGTTTCCCGTTCGAGCCGGGGCAGGTCGAGAAGTCCGTCACGGTCGCCGAAGCGGTTGTCGGCTTCCTGCAACGCAATGACATCCGGGTCGATTTCGCGGATGACCCGGATGATCCGCTCCGGGTCGAATTTCCTGTCGACGCCGATGCATTTGTGGACATTGTAGGAGGCGACCAGCGTGCCGGTGGTGGCTGTCGTCTTGAGTGCGGCGGCGTTGGCCTTCTGCATCCGGCGGTCACGAAGGGAGAGAAGCATGCTTGCCGGGAGGCTGCGTCCAATTCTGTGCATCTCTGTGCTGCTCGTCCTCGCTGGCTTCAATTCAGAAGCAAGATACAGTCAAAATAGGCAATTTCGGCGTATGTTCCATGACAGACGAGTTCCTCAAGCGCACCTCCGCCTTAGAGATAGGGTGAACCGAGCCACAATGCCCGGTCGAACAGCCGGATAAGAAACGGCCGGGCTCGCAAGGCTTCCAGCGTCACCGGCACGGCGGAGGCAATCGCCGACCCGATGCGCACCTCGATCTCGCTGGCAAAGCCGGCATCGAGCACTTCCAGGTCGATCTCGAAGTTCAGCCGCAGCGATCGGGCGTCAAGATTGGAAGATCCGACATAGGCCCATACCCCGTCGATCGACAGCAGCTTCGAATGATCGAAGGGTCCCTCGGTTCGCCAGACGCGGCAATAGTGTTTGAGCACCTGATCGAACTGCGCCATCATCGCGCGGTCGACGAGGAAAAGATTGTTCACCGCCGGCACCACGATGTCGATTTCGACCCCGCGCCTGCCGGCGGTGATCAGCGCGCTGATCAGTTCCCGATCCGGCAGGAAATAGGGCGACATCACGCGTATCGACTTGCGGGCGACCGAGAATGCACCGATCAGCAGCTTGTGGTTGGTCTCGTTGCTGGCATCCGGGCCGGAAGCGACTGCCCGCACCATCATCGGTGCGCCTGGCGATGGCGACAGCGGGGCAATGCGCCAGGCGTCGCCCTTCAGCGCCTCGTTGGTGGCGAAACGCCAGTCCTCGGCGGCGACCGAAAAGAGGTCGGCGACGATCGGGCCGGTCACCCGGAAATGCGTGTCCCTGGCGCTGTTGGAGCCGGCGAATTCGGCGGAGAAGCCTTTGCGGATGTTCATGCCCCCGGTGAAGGCGGCGACGCCGTCGACCACCAGGATCTTCCGGTGGGTCCTCAAATTGGCGTAGGGCAGGCGCAGGCCCATGACGATGTTGCCGTTGAAGACATCGGCGGGGATGTTGGCCTCGCGCAAATGCCCCAGGATGCTCGGCACCGAGTAGCGGGCGCCGACGGCATCGATCAGCACGCGGACGGTGACGCCGCGCCGGACGGCGCCGGCCAGCGCCTCGACGAAGAGCAGGCCGACGGCGTCATTGTCGAAAATATAGGTCTCGAGCAGGACGCTGCGCTCGGCGCCATCGATCGCCGCGCACATGGCGGCATAGGCCTCGTCGCCGGTCTCCAGCACATCGATTGCATTTCCAGGGTTGAGCGCGCGCCGCGCCACCCTGTCGCCGAGTGTCCGCAAGCCCGTGAACCGTTGCCCGTACCGCTCGACGATCAGGGCCTCTTCGACAGCGACGTCGCGCTCATGCTTGGCAGACACCGCGCCGTCGGCAAACGGGCGCTGGGCGGTGATCGTGGCACGGCGGATGCGGTTGATGCCGGCGACGGCATAGATCAGCACGCCGAGTATCGGGGACAGCACCATCACGCCGACCCAGCCGGTGGCGGCACGGACATCTTCCTTGGTCATGACGGCATGGACGATGCCAACCGTCGCCATCACCACGGAGATGATCGCCAGAATTTGAGGCCAGTGAGTCGCCAGGGTCTCCAACATGCCGGGACTATCCAGCGAGCGGTTGCAGAAGGCAATGCAGCCGCTCGTGCCGCGCATTCGGTGGATGGTTGGCCTGCGGCCCTGGCTGAAGAGTTCGACCAGCCGCAGAGATCGATGGGTTGAAGCACCCCGATAGATCCTGTTCAGAAGGACAAACCTGACCCAGGGGAAGCATAGAGCCTGGCATCGTCCTGTTCTGCTCGGGGCCTCCGAAGCCTCTTATGCTTTGGTACCACCTCTATTGTATATCAGGAGGAATGATTTTAGTGATATAAACACTTTGATTGATGGCGAGGGGGGCGCCGAATGATGAAATTCAACTTCGATGGACCTCCCGGCGATGACGCAGCTGCCGACACGTCGGCAGAATGCCAACGCCAATTGCTGCCTCTCGTCCGCGAGATCGTTCAGGCAGCCGTCGCTGCCGGGTGGAGCGAGGAAGACGTTCTTCTGGGTTTTGTGGAACTTACATGGGATTTGTATGAGAATCGTCGCGACGATCTGCAATGACCGGCGGCAAATCCGGTAGCTCTGCATTGTTGAATGGCCGCCGAAATGGCCAAATTGTCCCCTGAAGCAGGGCTCCGAATTCAGGTCAACCAGAGGCCTCGCGGCAGTTGGCAACTTTTGCGCACGCAGCTTTTCACGATAGGAATTTTTTCTTGACCCGGTGACCTCAGCTATAGTACATATTCGCCCATGGTGCTGATTTGCGCCAGTGACCCGCCGCGCAGGCGGGTTTTTCGTTGATGCTCCGTCAGCCAATGCGCCGGCGAAGGTGCCGAAAAATGTTCCAGTCCCTCCCTTGTGACTGGTTCCTCTTATCCCGAACAAAATTTTTTCTTTGCGTACGGATGTTATTCACTATCCGCGGCATGTGCGTTACGCTGGGTCCGGGTCGGGCTAAGGGGGATTTCAGGCAGCGGACAAAGCGGCAGAGGCCAGGCATGAAAAATACGGACGATGCTCGGGACAGCGGCGATTCCCGGGGCGTCAATCGAGAACGGACAGCTCGATATGTCCTGGACATAATTCCTGAAAGCGCAGGTCCCAGGAGGGCCACCACGCGGAGGAGTGTCATATACTCCGTCCGCGATCCCGTCTCGCAGAAATTCCTGGCCAAGAAGCATTCCACCGGAATTGTGCTGAGGCCCGCACGCGGAATGAGAGCCTCGCCCGGCAGCGACAAGATCACGGAATACGTGGCGCGGCGCGTGCGGGAATATCTCGACGAAAACTTCGCGCGAAAAGTCGTCGGAGAATTGGCATCCTTCGCAGGGGTTTCATCCAACCATCTCATAGCAACGTTCGACGTGCCGCCGCATTGCGGTGAGTTGCCGATTGCCGAAGTCGCCTGTCTCGGTTCTTCGGATCGGAGCCATCTGCCTGTGAGAACGCCGACCGGGGCCGGGCATGCTTCCCTCAAGAACTGAGGGCCCGGCCATGGCAAAATGGCAACGCCTGCTCACCCGCGACGCAAGACCGGAATTTTCTACAAGGCTTGCTGAGTTTCTCAAAATACATCCCGCTGCAAATCTGCCCCAAGCTCCGCAGGAGTCCTCTGGAATGTCATGCAGTCCGCGCATTGTTCGCCGTCCGGCCGGAACGATCCGATGAGTGGCGATGCCGGTCAGCTTCGATCAATCACGAATTGTTTTTCAGGGGAACATGGAAGGAAGCCTTGGGTTGAACCTCATCTGGGACGTATCGGGAGGCCGAAAAATGCCGGGCGATGATGGTTTCCCCGGACCGGTTTCCGGAACCAACTCGCGACAGCCGACGCTCAACGCGAAAGGCGGGCTTTCCGTCCGCGCCGCGCGCCGCGTGCAGCAATTCCTGGACGAGAACTTTACGCGCAAGCTGGCGCTGGCTGATATGGCCGCGGTTTGCGGTCTTTCCCCCTATCATTTTGTGCGGGCTTTCTCGAGGACGTTCGGAATGCCGCCGCACCAGTACGTCCTCGACCTGCGGCTGGATTTCGCTGAAAGACTGCTTGCAGACAGCCGCATGACGATCACCGACATCGCCCACTCGAGCGGGTTTTCAAGTCAGAGCCATTTTACCACCGTGATGAAGAAATACCGGCAGCGGACCCCGTTGCAGGCACGGGTGGGAAAGCTTAACGCCAAGGTTAGGTGAGGCGACGCTTATTTCATTGCTTTGTTTCTTGGTTTTAAAGCATTGGCTAAGGTAACAAGCCGTTAACCTCTGTAGGTTTGCTGCGCTCTTTTCTCACAAGGCAGCAATTTCGTGAAATACCGCGGGCAGGAATCATGTCTTCCTGCGGTGGAGCGGAATTGTCAGACATTTCGTGCCGGCCAGCGGAGAGGGAACCATGACCGACAATCAGATTTCGAACGGCTCGCTTCTTGTTCAGCGTCGCGCGGCGCATTTCGCCGGGCACTGGATCGCGGGGGCCGATCATGGCTCACGCTCGACGCGCCGCCGCCTAATGGCGGTGCTGCGCATGGCTCATTGCGTGCTGGGCATGGGGCGCAAGCGCCTGGGGCTGGGAACGCTGGGCGTCGGCGGGATGTCGGCGGCGGCGCTTGCCGTGATGGGGATCATGATCCCGCAAACGGCTTTCGCGCAGCTCGCCATTGGCAACGGGACTGTGACCAACGTCGCGAACTGCACGACTCCCTCCGCAGGGATACAAAGCACTGCCATCGGTTGTGCCAGCACCGCCACCGGGTCCGCCTCAACCGCCGTCGGCGATGGTGCCAAAGTGAATGGCGACGACGGCGTGGCACTGGGCACCGGTGCCACGGCAACGGGCAACGCTTCGATCGCTATCGGCTACACGATGAGTGCCAATGGCCTCAACGCCATAGGCATAGGTGTCTTCGCGGGCGCAACCGGCGTCAACGCGCTCGCTGTAGGCGGTAACGCCAAGGCCAACGGGGACGGAGCAAGCTCCATTGGCGTCAACTCAGTTGCAACCACAGGCGCGGCCGCCTTTGGCCTGAACGCGCGTGCCGACGGATTGAACTCGACGGCGATCGGCTATGTTACCCGGGCGACCGGGCTGCGCGCCACCGCTCTCGGGTTCGGGGCAACTGCATCCGGGCTGGATTCGCTTGCCCAAGGTAACAGCGCCACCGCAACCAACCAGAATGCCATCGCCATCGGATTCCAGGCGACCGCGACCGCGATCAACGCCGTCAATCTTGGCAACCGAACTGTTGCGGGAGGGGGCGCGCTGGCCCAGAGTGCCATCGCCATCGGTACGGATGTGACGGCGTCCCAGGTTGACTCCACCGCGATCGGGCGCGCGAGCAAGGCAACGGGAACGTCCGCCATAGCGATGGGCGCGACCTCGATTGCGAGCGGCTCTGCCAGCACCGCGGTCGGCAACGCGTCCGCTGCCAGCGGCATAAACGCCTCCTCATTCGGGACGGGTGCAAATGCGATAGGAGACAATTCTCTCGCAGCCGGCGTCAGTGCCAACGCCGGCGGAGTCGGCAGCACCGCGCTCGGCATAGGTACGTCGGCCGGCGGCGCCAGTTCGGCAGCCGTGGGCTTCCAGGCCCAGGCCGCCGGCACCAATGCCGCAGCCGTTGGTCCTCAGGCAAATGCATCGGCGATAAACTCGGCAGCGTTCGGCAACGTTGCCACGGCTTCGGGCCAATTCGCGCTGGCCCTGGGCAATTCGGCCGTATCGAGCGGAGTAGGCTCGGTCGCGGCGGGCTCTGGAGCCCAGGCCACGGACGTCTCCACCACGGCTTTGGGTAACAACGCCGCGGCGACCGCCGCAAATGCCAGTGCGCTGGGATTGGGCGCCACGGCCAGCGGAGTGTACGCCACTTCGCTCGGTTCCACATCCAAGGCCACCGGTGCCCGTGCGTTCGCCGGTGGCCGTTCGTCCACTGCGGGAGGCGACGACTCCATTGCCATAGGCACGACATCCATCGCGACAGCGGCGAGCTCGACAGCAGTTGGAGCGGGCGCTGTGGCACAAGACGTCAATGCGATTGCCATCGGTACCGCCGCCGGCGCTATCTCCGCCGACTCCGTCGCCATCGGCACGGGCGCGACCGCCGATGGCGGCAAGGCGGTCGCGATCGGCTACGGCAACGTTGCCTATGGCGACGGCGCGGTCGCCATAGGCGATCCGAGCTATGCCAGCGGCACCGGCGCCTTCACCGGTGGCGCCAACAACATCGCCAACAGTGACGGCACGGCGAGCGCCACCGCGGCCAATACGGCCAACGGCGCCGTCGCCATCGGCAACAACAACAAGGCCATCGGGCAGGGCTCGGTGGCACTGGGCAACGGCTCGACCGCGGGTGCGGCCGGCCTCGCCGGCAATGTCGCGCTGGGTAATGGCGCGACAGCGGCGGCGAGCTCCGGCGACGTGGCGCTCGGCTCCGGCTCGGTGACCACCACGGCCGTCGGCACGGCGAGCGGCGTGGTCAACGGCACGACCTACGCCTTCCAGGGCACCAACCCGCTCTCGACCGTCAGCATCGGCGCGGTCGGTGCGGAACGCACCATCACCAACGTCGCCGCGGGGCGGATCAGCTCGACGTCGACCGACGCGATCAACGGTTCGCAACTCGCCGCTACCAACCAGGCCGTCGACGCCATAGGCGCCGTCGTCAACAACATCAATGTCGGCGGCGGCATCAAGTATTTCCATGCCAACTCGACTGCCGCGGACTCCTCGGCGACCGGTACGGACTCCGTTGCGATCGGACCTGTCGCGACGGCGACCGGGACGAACGCCATCGCGGCCGGTGTCAATTCAAGCGCATCCGACGCCAACGCCTCGGCCTTCGGCAGCGGTGCCGTCGCATCGGCGCTTGACGCAACCGCGATTGGATACATTTCCAACGCCTCTGGCCAATATAGCACCGCCGTCGGCGCCAATGCCAATGCGACAGCCACCTCCAGCACCGCGATCGGCCAGAACTCCTTTGCTACCGCCCTTCAGGCGACCGCTCTAGGCGTGGGGGCGAATGCCGGCGCCGAAAATGCACTCGCGCTTGGCGCCCTCTCAAGCGCCGTCAATGCAGGCGACGTAGCGCTCGGCTCGGGCAGTGTCACCGACGTCACAGTCGGTACGCCCAGCACCGTGATCAACGGCACTACCTATGCCTTCCAGGGCACCAACCCGACTTCGACGGTCAGCGTTGGCGCGGTCGGTGCGGAACGCACCATCACCAACGTCGCCGCGGGGCGGATCAGCTCGACGTCGACCGACGCGATCAACGGTTCGCAGCTCGCCGCCACCAACCAGGCCGTCGACGCCATCGGCACCACGCTCAGCACCATCGGCGGTTCGGTGACCGATCTCGGCAACACGATC
This sequence comes from Mesorhizobium sp. M0243, assembly GCF_040321775.1. Classification (NCBI taxonomy): domain Bacteria; kingdom Pseudomonadati; phylum Pseudomonadota; class Alphaproteobacteria; order Hyphomicrobiales; family Phyllobacteriaceae; genus Mesorhizobium; species Mesorhizobium sp. M0243. The sequence continues at coordinate 81,863 of NZ_JAMYSF010000027.1, forward strand.
AACAACATCGCCGGCGACACGTCGACCGCCTATACCGACGCCAATGGCATGGGCATCCGCTACGCCCGCACCAACGAGGCAGGCTTGGCGCAAACCGATTCCTTCGCACAAGGCGTCGGCTCCACCGCCGCCGGCTACCAGGCGACCGCCACCGGCGTCAGCGCACTGGCGCTCGGCCGCGACAGCAATGTCAGCATCGACGGCGGCGTGGCGCTCGGCTCGGGGTCGGTCTCCGATCGCGCGCTGGCTCCGGCCACGGGCCAGATCGCGGCCGGCCCAGTCAACTTCATCCAGTACAACACGACCGACAAGACGCTGCTCGGCGCCGTTTCGGTCGGCGATGCTACCTCGTATCGGCAGATCACCAATGTGGCCGACGGCACGCAGGATCAGGATGCGGTGACGGTGCGCCAGCTCGCCGGCGCCATCGCTGCCGTATCGGCCACCTCGACCAAGTATTTCCATGCCAATTCGACGGCGGGCGACTCGCTGGCGGTCGGCGCGGAATCGGTAGCGGTCGGTCCGACCACTGTCGTCAACGGCGACAACGGCGTCGGCATCGGCAATGGCGCGATCGTCGAGCAGGATGCACCCGGCGGCACAGCGATCGGCCAAGGCGCCCACGTGGTGCTGGCCGACGGCCTGGCGCTCGGCACCAATTCGCTGGCGTCCGGCATCCAGTCGGTGGCGCTCGGCGCCGGCGCCCAGAGCACCTTCATCAACAGCGTTGCGCTCGGCGCGCAGTCCATCACCAGCGTCGGCGCGCAGGCGGGCTACACGGCCTTTGCGCTCGCCGGTCCGCAGACCTCGGTCGGCGAGGTGTCGATCGGCGCCGCCGGGGCCGAACGCAAGCTCACCAACGTCGCGGCGGGCTCGGCCGATACCGACGGCGTCAACGTCTCGCAATTGCGCGGCGTGACGCAAAACGTCAGCAACCTGTTCGGCGGCGGCACGACCGTCAATCCCGACGGCTCCATCACCGGCCCGACCTACACCATCCAGGGCAACAATTATTCCACCGTCTATGACGGCTTCACGGCCGTCGACAATGCGCTGACCAGCATCAGCAATGGCGGCGGCATCAAATATTTCCACGCCAACTCGACGCTGGCCGACAGCATCGCCGGCGGCACCAACGCCGTGGCGATCGGGCCGGAGAGTGTGGCGAGCGGCACCGACAGCCTGGCTGCGGGACATGGCTCGACGGCCACCGGGCAGGGCGCCGTCGCGCTCGGCCAAGGCGCCAAGGCCAACAACGCCAACGATGTGGCGCTCGGTTCCGGTTCGGTGACACAGACCGCCGTCGGGACCTCCAGCACCGTCATCAACGGCAAGACCTACACTTATGCCGGGACGACGCCGACCGGAACCGTCAGCGTCGGCGACGCCGGCGCCGAGCGGACGATCACCAATGTCGCCGCCGGCCGCGTCGATGCCGGCAGCACCGATGCGATCAACGGCTCGCAGCTCTACGCCACCAACACGGCGATCGAGGATCTGAAAGCCGGCGTCGGAAACCTTACCCAGAACGCGGTGACCTATGACACCCAGGGCGGCAACAAGACGAACACCATCACGCTGCAAGGTGGCGACGTCAACGCGCCGGTCGTCATCTCCAATGTCGGCCCCGGCGTCAAAGGGACCGATGCGGTCAACGTCGACCAGATGAACCAGGGCCTGACCGCGGGCAAGAGCTATACGGACAACCGCGTGGCCTACGCTATCGATACGTCCAACGACTACACCGACAAGGTGGCGGTCACGACCTTGCAGCAGGCCAACGACTATACCGACCAGAAGCTCAGCCAGCTCAATTCGGACATCAGCGGCATCCGCGACGAGGCGCGGCAGGCGGCCGCGATAGGCCTTGCGGCCGCCTCGCTGCGCTATGACGACCGGCCCGGAAAGCTGAGCGTCGCGGCGGGTGGCGGCTTGTGGCGGGACGCAGGCGCGTTCGCCTTCGGCGCTGGCTACACCAGCGAGGACGGCCGCATCCGGGGCAATCTGTCGGGCACGGCCGCGGGTGGGCATGTCGGTGTCGGCGCCGGCATCAGCTTCACCTTGAACTGAGGCAGGAATGAAAGGACTTGTTGCCCTGACCTGCCTGGCGCTCTGCGGCGGCCTCGTGCCGGCCGCCGGGCAGGCCGCGTCGACCTACAGGATCAAGCCATCGGACGTGGTGGTGCCGCCCGAGGTGAAGCTCGGAGACTATCAGCGCACCATCCGCCCGTTCGATAACTGGACGCTGATCTGCGACGAGAACCTCAAGGCTCGCAAGAAGGTCTGCAACGTCTCGCAGATCATCGAGGACGCATCAGGCAAGATGGCTTTCAGCTGGTCGCTCGCCGCCACCCAGGACGGCAAGCCGTACATGATCCTGCGCACCGCTCCGAACGCCAGGAGCGATGGTCTGGTGTCGCTGAGGTTCGATGGACAGAAGCAGCCGATCGACGTGCACCTGAACGGCTGCAACGAAATGGTCTGCGTCGGCATGTTGCCGGTAGGCCCCGTCATGCGCCGACAGATATCGCAGAATGCGACACCGGCGATCTCCTATTCGACGGTCGACGGTCAGACGATCACCGTGACCGCAACGCTCAAGGGGCTGTCAGAGGCCCTTTCACCACTCAAATAACCGGGGCATCACCATGAGCCAGCAGGACCAGTTCACGTCCGCGAAACGCACTGCGACCGTCGAGGCGGATCGGCAGAGGCGGGCCGAGTCCCCAAGGCGGCGCTGGCCACGCGTGGCCGGATATTCACTTCTGGGATTGGTCGTGGCGGGCCTTGGCTTCGCCGCAGGGAACTATGCCGCCATCGCCAATCTGGTCGGCGGCGCGACGGCCGCACCCGCAGAAACTGCGGCGGCCCCCGTGCTTCCGGACACGCCCTTCCTCGAGCATGTCAAGCAGGCCGGTGTGCAGGCCTGCTCGACCGTCTATCCGGCGCTCGGACAGATTCTGACGAACGGCACGAAATACAGCGTCAAATCCCTGTGGAACGACCAGGCCGCCGACAAGCACGCCATTCAGGCCTTTGTCGGCATGGACTATGCGTCGGAACGCTATAGCGGACCGGCCGCCGGCATCGTCTTCGCATCGCCCACCGCCACGGGTTGCGAAGGGGCGATGGTGCGGGTGGCGCCATTCGCCAGCCCGTGCGCCGACATCGCATCCATCCTGCCGCAGGGCAGCAAGATTACCGACCATCTCGGGCAAGTCGAGGTCTACGAGCTCGGCGGCAATGCCGGCGAAGCGCTTCTCCTGCCGACGGGCAAAAGCTGTGTGGTGATCTCCCTCGCTTCGGCGGCGAAGTAGGACGCGAAGCGATTGAGGTTAAGGAAAGGATGCCGACCATGAGATTGCAGGCTTTGGCAGTTTTGGGCTTGACCCTGTTGTGGAGCGGACAAGTCGTCTCGGCCGACCTTGTGGCCCCACCGGAGCCGCAACAGGAGGAAAAAGGCATCTGGGCGGCCATTGCCTATTCGCAGGCCGATACCAAATACGGCTTCTTCTGGGGCGCCGACAAGCGGCAGGAAGCGAAGGACATCGCACAGAAATATTGCGAGAACGCGGGCGGAAAGGCCTGCAACGTCGTCACCGTCTTCCGCAACCACCGCCATTGGAATGATGACGACGAGACCGGCTTTCCCTACAAGCACTGCGGTGCACTCGCCGTGGCAGACAAGGTGGAGAACCGTTTCACGCCCTGGGGCGTGAACTCGGCCGAGACCCGTCGCGAAGCGGAGGATCTCGCTTTGCAGGCCTGCGAGGCGGCGGGAGAGAAATGCAAGATCCGCGAGTGGGTCTGCACATGAAGCTTGGCCCGAAGGCCGTCTCCGCATGTGGGGCAATTCTATTCTCGTTGATGTCGCCGGTGTCCGCCCAGCAACAGGTGGCGGCTGTCCCGGATGGACCCTCATCGCTGCGTGAAGTCTATCAGGACTGGAGTGTGACCTGCTCGGTTCGAGAGAAGGCGAGAGTGTGCTCGCTCGCGCAAGATCAGGTCCAGCAGAACGGGCAGAGGCTTCTTGCCGTGGAGATCGCGGCACGACCGGACGGCTCGACGACGGCTACCCTGCTTCTGCCCTTCGGCATCCTGCTCGACCCGGGCGTGACGCTGCAGATCGACGATCAGCCGCCACTGTCCCCGCAGCGCTTCAGGACCTGCCTGCCAACGGGTTGCGTCTCCGTCTTTACCGTCGATCGGCCGACGCTTGGAAAGCTGAGGGGAGGCTCGGTGCTGAAGCTCAATGTGACGACGGACGCCGAGACCCCGCTGAGCTTCCCGGTCTCGCTTCGCGGCCTGACCGCGGCGCTCGACCGCATGGTGGCGTTGAGCGCAAATTAGGGTGCGCGCTGACCCAGCTTTTGGCCGCAATCAGCGACATGACGCGCACGCCGGCCGCCGCGACGGAGTATTTTGGGGCGGCTGCCGAGAGGGCGTACCTGAAAATGGCTCAACTTCAGGTTGGGTCATCAACAGCCGCCATACCCACATGGCATGATTCTGGCCATATCGGCCCACTGACCTGCCGTTTTTCGGGCTATCCCGCAGAGTGCGGCGTCCGGATACAACCGGAGCGAGCCGACGTTATGTGCTATTTTTGCTACATCTCGCAGCCTTGTTGCCCAAAAAGGCTATTTAGCGACCTCTAAATCAATAATCGCTCACATATTTCGTGAATTTGTGAATAATCCACCGACGGGCAGGCCTTGGCTTGGTTAGCGCTCTGAAAAGGACGCTGGGGAAACGTTAGGGTGGGATTGATGAATACGACAAACATGTCGACCATAGGCAGGCGCCTTGGTCTTTTGATGGCGGCCACCATGCTGACCTGCGGGAGTGCTCATGCGCTTACGCTCAAGGAGGCGATGGCTGTCGCGGTGGAATCCAATCCCGAGATTGGACAGGCGATCGAAAATCGCGAAGCAATCGAGTTCGAGTTGCGGCAGGCCAAGGGCCTTTATCTTCCCAGTGTCGATGTCGAGGCATCGGCCGGCGTTCGCCGGCTCGACAATTCATCCCGGCGCTCCCTTTCCATCGAAGACGACGCGCTCTATCCGGCTGAAACGGATCTTACCGTTTCGCAGACGCTTTATGACAGCGGCGCAAGGCGGGCCGAATTGAACCGTCAGGCATCGCGCGTCGATGGCGCTTCGTTCCGGGTGCTGGAACGGTCCGAATTCATCGGGCTGTCCGTTGTCCAGGACTATCTGGAATACATGCTGCAGGCTTCGATCGTTGTCGAAGCGAAGAAAAATCTCGGCTTCCACCAGGGAATTCTCGGCGACATCCGGCAAGGCATTTCGGGCGGCGCGCTGAACGAGGCCGACCGGCAGCAGGCCGAGGAACGGCTGTTTGCCGCCAAGGCGCGCATGCAGGAGGCGACCGAGGAACTGGAAGCGGCCAAGATCCGCTTCTTCAAGACCGTCGGAAAGCCACTGACCAGCCCATCGAGGCCGGGCGATGTCTCGGCTGCGCTCCCGCGATCGCTTGACGAGGCAATAGGGTTGGCGCGCGAAAGCAATCCGCGCGTGCACATGGCCAACAGCGACATCGACGCGGCGGCTTCCCTCGTGGATGCCGCACGGGCTAAATTCGGCCCCTCCATCATCGCTGAAGGTCGCGCCCGGGCGGGAACTGACATTGACGGCGACGATGGCGACACCAGCGACCTTCAGGCGCGCGTGGTCCTGCGGTGGAATCTCTACCGCGGTGGTATTGACAAGGCCAACGAGCAGGAGCAGATCCGCCGCACCAGCGAACAGCGCCTGGCGCTGCATCAGGTGCAGCGCGAAATCGAGGAAGCCGTTCGCACGTCATGGGATCGCCGTTTCCGGCAAGCCGATCTGGCAAAGACCCTGAGGCAGCAAGCCGCCGCCAATGAGAAGCTGGTCGCTTCCTATCGCGAGCAGTTCAAGGTTGGACAGCGCTCGCTGCTCGACGTGCTGGATGCGCAGAATACGCGGTTCAACACGGCAACGCTGGCGGATACCGCGTCCTACGCATCGCTGTTTGCCCAGTACCGGCTTCTGGCCGCGACCGGACAGTTGCTGAAAACGATGAACCTTCAGCCGGCAAAGCAAGCGACAGCCTATGCACGCACCGAGTTCGCAGCACCGGAAACCGCGGACACTGAAACTTATGCGCGGACGCCATCGGAGCAGAAGAACGACCTGCCATTCGATATTCTCGCCCCGGTGAGGAAGAAGTAAGACGACGCAAGGCCCAGCGAGCGTCCTGACGGGCAGATCGTGAACCAGCAACCCAACATCCTCTCCCCCAAGGAGGCGTTCAAGGCCTGTTTCTCAGCCGTTGCCGGATATCTCGGCAGGCCGAGCGCGGAGACCGTGCTGTTTGCCGGCGTGCCGCTCTCGGACACGCGAATTGCGGTCGACGACATCAGGCACCTTGCCGAACGCATCGGCCTGGAAGTCACCGAGTTCAACCACCGGGATTTTCTCAGGGGGCGTATCGATCTGCCCGCAATCGTCTTTCGCGTCAGCCAATTGCCCGTTGCCCTGCTCGCTCTAGGCGAAGACGATGCGTATATCACCGCGCCCCAGGAAGACGGCCGCACCGCGATCGGCCGATCGGAACTGGCCGCCAGCTACATCAGCGGCGGCGCTTCCTTCTCGATCACCTACGCCAATGCCGCCGAGACCATGTCGGTCGGCTCGGCGGCCAGGATCGAGCGGAGACATTGGCTCACGGGGACGATGGGCGCTTTCTGGCGCACCTATTCGAAAGTCGTCCTGGCGGCGGTGTTCATCAATCTGCTGGCCATAGCCTCGCCGATCTTCACCATGAACGTCTACGACAGGATCCTGCCGAACAAGGCAATATCGACACTGTGGGTGCTGGCTCTCGGCATCGGTGCGGTCATCCTGTTCGACCTGCTTTTGAAGACGGCCAGGGCCTCCCTCATCGACTATGCCGGGCGCAAGGCGGATCTCCGAATATCCTATCTGCTGTTCGAGAAAGTGCTGAACTCGTCGCTGTCGGCGCGCCCCGGATCGACCGGTGAATACGCAAACAGGGTCACGCAGTATGAATTCGTCAGGGAGTTCTTCACCTCGAACACCATAAGCGTGTTCATCGACACGGCATTCGTCTTCGTCTTTCTCCTTGTGATCTATGCAATTGGCGGCTGGCTGGTGATCATACCGGCGCTGGCCTTCGTGATGTCCGTCATCGTCGGCCTGATCACTCAGCGCCGCATCGGCAAGCGCGTCGCCGCCTCGATGAACGAAGCGTCGCAGCGCCAGGCCCTGCTGGTCGAATCCATCTCGACGCTGGAGACCATCAAGTCGCTGCGCGCCGAGGCGTATCTGCTGCGAAAATGGGGGGAGCACTCCAAGAACGCCGCCAACACGTCCGAGAAGATCAAGCAGCTTTCGGCGGCGGCGGGCAACATCACCCAGTCCATACAACAGCTGGTGACCGTCGCCCTGGTCGTGGCCGGCGCCTATGCCTTCTCGGAAGGGCATGTTTCGACAGGAGCAATCATAGGAACGGTGATGCTGGCGAGCAGGGCCGTGGCGCCGCTCGGCCAGATCGCCATAACGTTGTCCCGGTTTCGCCAGGCCATGCTCTCGCTGAGAATGGTGAATTCGATCATGGCTCAACCGGAAGACCGACCTGACACGGTGGGTTTCGTCAACCGCCCCATTCGCAAGGGGGCGATGGTGTTCAGGAACGTCGGGTTCGTCTATCCCGGCTCGGAGAACGAGGTTCTGACCGGCCTGAATTTCTCGGTGAAGCCAGGGGAGCGGATCGGCATCATCGGCCGCATAGGATCGGGAAAGACGACGATGGGGCGGCTGATCGGCCGGCTCTTCCTGCCGACTTCCGGTGAGTTGCTGCTGGATGGGATCGACATTCGCCAGTATCACCCGTCCGAGGTTCGCGCCGCGGTCGGCATCGTTGCGCAGGCCGGCGACCTGTTCTCGGGCACCATCAAGGAAAACCTCCTGATGGCATGCCCCGAGGCTACAGACGAACAGATCATCGAAGCTGCAAAGGCGGCCGGCGTCGACGATTTCGTTTCACGCCACCCGCGCGGCTACGACATGAATGTCGGCGAGCGCGGCACCAATCTTTCCGGCGGCCAGAGGCAGACCGTGGCGATCGCACGCCTGCTTTTGACCAAACCGAAAATCGTCTTTCTGGATGAGCCGTCGGGCTCGATGGATCTTGCCTCGGAACGCCAGTTGATCAAGCAGCTCAAAGTCGCTTTCGACCGCGACACGACGCTGATCGTCTCCACACATCGGTTCAGCATGCTTGAGCTGGCCGACCGCCTGATCGTTATCGAACGGGGCAAGATCGTTGCCGACGGACCGAAGGACCAAGTCATACAGGCGTTGCAGAAAACAAGCGCCTGACAAAACAATTATTGCTGCATCCAATGCGTTGGGGCGTGGGAAATGCTTGCCAGGGAAGATCGACCGCCGCTGTTTGCGTCGGCGTCCATATTCATCATCGGAGCGCTCTTCGTCGTTTTTGTCGCTTGGGCGTCCTTTGCCGAGGTCGATGAGATCGCACGCGGCGATGGCAAGGTCATACCCGCTTCCAAGACCCAGATCATTCAGGCGAGCGAGGCCGGCGTCGTTCAGGAAATCGCAGTCACGATTGGCCAGATCGTCAAGAAGAACGATCTCATCATCCGCCTGGACAACACGCTCAACACATCCAGCCTTGGCGAGCAGCAGGCCAAGGCGCGCGCGCTGGAAGTGCGCATAGCAAGGCTGAAATACGAACAGGCCGGCAATCTCTCAGGCCCATTTCCGTGCCCGCCGGACATTCAGTCGGTCGCTCCGCAGATTTGCGACAATGAACAGAAGCTGCTCATTGCCCGGCGCGGGAACTTCGACAACAAGCTGTCCGTGCTCAAGTCACGCCTCGATCAGCGCGAGAGGGAACTGGCCGAGGCGGTGGCCAATTCCGACCGTCTGACCAAGAACCTGGTCGTCAGCGACCAGGAGGCAAAACTGGTCGACGCGATGGTCAAGAAAGGCCTGATGGCAAGGACCGAGCAGCTCCGGGTAGAGCGCGAACAGACCGAGCTCAACGGCCAGCTGAACCTGGCCGGCGAAACAATAAAGAAGATCAAATCGTCGATCACGGAAGCCCAGCTGCAGGTCGAGGAACTCGGCTTGCAACTGCAGCAGGAGGCGTTGGACGACCTTACCCAGGCGCTGGCGGAACTTTCGGTAGTGGATGAAACCATAAGGGGGGCCACCGACAAGGTCGCGCGCACCGACATCCGGTCTCCCGTGGATGGCATCGTCAACACGCTGGAGCTCAACACGGTCGGCGCTTTCGTCCAGCCTGGCGCCGTCGTCGCCGGCATCGTGCCGACCTCCGAGACGTTGCTGGTGGAGGCACGGGTCTCGCCACGGGATGTCGCGTTCATCCGTCCCGACCAGGAGGCCCTTATCAAGGTCACCGCCTATGATTTCTCGATCTTCGGCGGCATCGAGGGCAAGGTCTCCAACATCACAGCCGACAGCCTGGTCGATCAGAAAACGGGGGAACCCTACTATCAGGTGCGCGTGGCGACGGACAAATCGACCCTTCAAAGAGACGGCAAGGCCTATTCGATCATTCCCGGCATGATCTGCTCGGTCGACATCAAGACCGGGCGCAAGACGATCCTGCACTACCTCCTGAAGCCGATCAACAAGGCGCGCGAGGAGGCGATGAGTGAGCGGTAGCGCCAGCCCTCATCCTGATGGCGAGCGACTGCTTCCGCCAGTCGCGGCCGAGGATTTCGGGCTTGAATTTCGGGTCGTGGCGCGTGGCGGCATAAGACGCGGCATCCGCTTGGAGCGGGCATTCTGGTTGTCGCTGAAGCAGATGGCCGAACGCAGGAAATGCACGATCGGCATGCTCATCGACGAGATCGCCGAAAGCCAGGCACAGACAGGCAATTTGACATCCGCGATCCGGGTGGCCTGCATGCGTGGATTGGCGGATGAAAACCTGACCTTGCGAAGGCTTGCATCGATCAACACCATCAACGCCATACTCGTCGCTTGCCCGTCCCCGGCCTTTGCCCTGGCATCGTCGAAGAAGATCCTGTCGTTCAACGCGCCGTTCCAGCAACTGGTCAAACGTCAATTGCCGATAGCCCCAAGCGATGACGCACGGCACGATCTCAAGCTGGCATTGGACCTCAACGTAGCCGACATCTTCGCGCGGCTCGATGCCAATGGCGAATCGCCGGTGGCCACCGGCTTTGTCATCGGTGCGGGTGACCGTCGTTACCGGGGGCAATTGAATGCGGTGCGGGCTCCGGTGCTCGAGCCAGAGCTGCTGATGGCGTTCGTCTTCGGCGGTTGAATCACCACCAATCCAACGAGAACTTATGGCTGAAAACCTTCGCCAGGTGCGACGGTTGCGAAACCGCCTTTGATGTCAGCCATCTGGGCTCCGCCCGGTCTTGAACCGTGGATCCAGGCCCGGTCCGTGCTGAACGAATAAAGCGGAACATAATCCGGGAGATCGCTGTCACGCACCACAGTGTTGCTGAGGCTGTCGAGAATGAAGGTGCCGCTGCCTGTGCTCACCGACAGCACTGCGTGAAAGAAGCCTCGCTTGCGATCCTGGAGGACGACAAGCGCCATGCTCTGCGTCGGGATGCCGGCCCTCAGCAGGGCCGTCATCTTGAGAATGGCGAAATCCTCGCAATCGCCGGCTCGCCGCTCGAGAATCTCCGAAGGCTTCGCCCAATAGTCGAGCTTGCCGTAGACGACGCTATCTTTCCTGTAGGCGATCAGGCGATTTACGCTGCTGTTGACGAAGGACAGCTTCTCGCTGAATCCCTTGCCTTGAGCGGCGGCGACCATGCCGGCAAAAGCTGTGCTCTTGCGCTCGCAGGGGCTGCCCGCCGAACAAGCGGTGATTGCCCGGTACACGGGCGCCCAGCGCGCCGCGACGGGAAAATTGCGCATGGACAAGGCAACCGATCCGAAGACCCCCGGAATGATCGACGCGGTCTGCACCGGATCTATCCCGGCGTCATCTCGCGCCGTTGACGAGCCATCCCCGCGGTCAGCATCTGCCGGGCCATAGCTGCTGATGACCTGACCGATCCGGTAAGCGCCCGCAGGCTGCCTGGGCTGGGGCCTCGCCAGCGAAACACCGCCGAGACAGGGCGGCGTCTGGACCTTCTCCTGAGGCCAGCCGGATGCGGCGATATCGCTCGCGAATGACGGCCCCGCCAGGCCGACAAGCCCGATTGCCAGCAGGAGCATCTGGAGCCGGGTTTTTCCCGGAACTGTTTTTTGCTTTTTCATAACGCCCACCTTTGACTGTGGACGCTACCAATCTTGTCTCAAATTATTGGAAAGGAAGGTGGATAAATATCCAGCAACTGTCTTTATCCAGTTTGTCTAAAATTTTATTCAAATTTATACTTTGGTTCACCAAAAAGATGCCGACTAGTCATCCGTCAACCAGACCTCCAGAAACCAACATATATCAGGTTATATTGTTGCGGTTTACCACGTGTAAAAAATGCCGGGCAATGCATATCATAATATATGAAATAGATTAGGGGGCAGTTGCAAAGTAGAAGTGGCCGCTGTCTCTATCCGGTAAATATCGGAGGGGTTTCAGCCATGACGAACAATATCGAGTTGGACAGCTTTTCGGCTTCCTTGAACGAGCATTCCGCGTCCAATGAACACGCCGATCAGGCGTCGCCGGCGGAGATCCGGGTCGCACAGGCAAATTCGACGCAGCCCGCGCCGGCAGCGTCCGAACCGGTGCCGGTCGATGTCGGCGGCGGAGCGCCTGTCAAGCCAGAAGCCCCCGCGGAAGCAAAGGCACCGCCGGCAGCTGCGCCGCACGAATACGTAGCCGACGCCAGCCATGTGGTGAGGCTTCCCGCCAACGCCTCCATCGACAACATCAAGGTCGATGGCCAAAACCTTCTGCTCGAACAGGCCGACGGCTCGGTAATCGTGGTCAAGGATGGCGCCCTGAACGTGCCGACCTTCATCATCGGCGACGTCGAGGTGCCGCGCGTTGCTTTGCTGGCGGCACTCGAAGCCAGCCATGTCGATGTCGCCTTCGGCGCCGACGGCTCCATGTCGGCCGGCCCGGGCGGTTCGAATTCAAGCGCAGGCGGAGATTTCTCGGTTCCCCCCGGCGGCATCGGCGACGGGTTCGACCTGTCGGCCCTGTTGCCCCCGACGGCTCTGCAGTTCGGGCTTCTGGAGCGGCGCGAGCTGTTTCCCTCGATCGTCGACAGGCAGGTTTCAGTGACGGCCACGTCACTGCTTGCCCCGACCGAAGCGGCTAGTGAAACTGGCCTCGATGGCGGTGGGGCGCAAACTCCGGGTAGCGAAGCGCCGACCGACAAAGAAACGTCCAGCACTGGAACGATCAGCATCGACGCGCCGGATGGAATTGGCTCGATCGTCATCAACGGTGTCACCGTCACCGGCGTCGATCAGCACATCCCAGGGCAGTACGGTTACCTGACGATCGTCTCCTTCAATCCGAGCACCGGTGCCATCGAATACAATTATACGGTGACCGAATCGGTTTCCCATACGGATCAGACACCCGGCTATGATCCTAGCACCGACACGGTTCCTGAGAATTTCACCATCACTGTCACGGATGTCGACGGCGATACTGCCAGCACCACCTTCGCCGTCGCCATCGTCGACGATGTGCCAACGGCGCACGCCGACACCGACAGCATCGCGGCCGGCCAGTTCGGCCCGGCGACAGGCAATGTACTGGCTGGCGGAACCGATGCCGGCGACGCCAACGCGACGGACGGCGTTGCCGACACCAAGGGCGCCGATGGCGCGACTGTGGTTGGCGTGCAGGCCGGCAACACCAATACCGATGTCGACAATGCGGCCACGCTGAACGCGCCGATCCAGGGCAGCTACGGCACGCTGACACTGCTGGCGGACGGCTCCTACAGCTATGTGCGCGCTGCCGGCACGCCCGGCGGCGTCAACGACGTGTTCACCTACACGATCAAGGATGGCGACGGCGACACCTCGCATACCACGCTGACGATTTCGATCGGCAACTCGACGCCTGTGATCACCGACCTGACGCCGGAGGCCACCGGCGGCGACGTCGTCGTCAACGAGGCGGCGTTGAATATCGGCACGCCGGGCGGGCCTGGGTCCGATCCGGCAAGCACGGCCGAGGCCGGCGCCGGCACCTTCACCGTCTCCTCGCCCGACGGCATCCACTCGCTGGCGATCGACGGCAACGCCTTCATCACCGATGGCGTGTTCACGGGCGGCTCGTTCACGACGACGCTCGGCAACACGCTGACGGTGACAGGCTACAATGCCGCCACCGGTGAGGTGAGCTACACCTACACACTGCTCGACAACGAGGGGCATGACCCCATCCAGGGCACCAACAACCTCTTCGAGAACTTCACCGTCACGCTGACCGACCAGGATCTGCAGAGCGCCAACGCCACGCTCTCCGTGAAAATTATCGACGACATTCCGACGGCACATGCCGACACCAACAGCGTTGTCGAGGGCGGCATCGTGAGCGGCAACGTGCTGACGGACGGCACGGACGACGTGT
>NZ_JAMYSF010000028.1:0-95412 GCF_040321775.1 Mesorhizobium sp. M0243
CAAGAGGAGCGTGTATGAGCTACTTGTGGCCATGAGTTGAATGACTGCTTAGGTCAGCTCGATGCCCGAAAGCCGACCTCCCGCTTGCGGCCCAAAGGCTGCCGGCCGCAATGCGCCCTCATTTCAGCAGTTGCGGGTTGTGCCGCTCCTTCCCAAAACCTGCCATCCAATCAGGCCGCAGGTGATGACCGAAAGGGGTGGACCGCAGACGGTCGGATTTTGGTTCGGCCGATAAGAAAAGCAGACGTTTGACGACCGGCGAAAGTGGGGCCGATAGGCCCGCTGGCGAAAGTCAGCGGGCTCTACTTCAGCCCTGAACCGTCGTCGGCTCCGCATCGTCCACGATGAACTTCGCCCGGGCGTAAAGCTCGTCAAACGTCATGACCTCTGGCCAGCGCAGCGAGCGGCGGAATAGCTCGAATGACCTGAACTTGTCCTTGTTCGTGCCTTCTGGTGTCTGGAACTCGCCAAGATTGCCGATAACCAGAAAAGACCGGGGCTGGAACTGGAACAGAACCTCGCCGGTTGGGTTGCTGCTTTCGAAATCGGTGGGGCGAAACTCTGCCGAAAGATCCTCAAGTGCCCGCTGCACAGTGACCTGTATCTGCGACACGGCGCCGGCCAATTCCAGACTGGGCGAGAACACTCCATCGCGGTAACGCCTCACCAAGTCGGTTTCAGATGTTTTGATTTCGACAAAGCAGAGGGAGTTGATCGCGGCTACGGTCTTCATTAGGCCGTCTACCTCTTTGCCTCGTCCGGTCATGTTGTAACCGGCAACCTTCGTGCGGAGGGCTCGTCCTTCCAGCTCCGACATCGCCATGTAGGAAAGGCCGTATCCAAATATCCACGTGTTGCGCTCAAAGAATGCTTGCCAAGCATCCTCCATCCGTCCGTTGGCAGCTGCCTTTTCGCTCTCCCTGAAGTCGGCATCGGCCAGCATACGTCGGAAGTATGTCAGCTCCTTCTTGCGTTTGGCGATGCTGTAAAGCTCCTGCGCCTCCACCTCGGTTTCTAGAACAGCGCTGAGCAGGGCGGGATCTTCGACAAGCAGCTTGGCTATCTGGCGCCGGTCGAAAGAAGACTGAACCATGGTGCGGTCCGCAACCCGACCGCCGTCCTCGTTCACGAAAATCATAGTCTCGCAGGCTTTGATGAAGGTCAGCAGCTCGTCAATTTCCTTCCCGTACAGCGGGAAGGAGTCCACGGCGTAAGGCATGTCCTTACTGTTCCATTTCTGGAAGGTCAGCGTGCTGATCTTGTGGCTGTCCTCATGTAGCGTCGCCTTGAACTGGTATCTCCCTGCATGGCTCCTGCGGAGAACAACTTCCTTGCCCTCTTTCACGGCGACCGTTCCCCCTTTGCCCTCAACAACGCGATACATGAACCTCCGCAGCGGCAAGTCTTGGTCGAGGCTGCGGAGGGTTATTCGTTTGGAGTAGTACGTGAAGTGAGGGTTGCGGCCCCAGAAGTACGTTTCATCGTCGTATGACATCAGCCCTCTCAGGACTTCAACGGTGACTGCAACATACGCAAGTTATTGGCCGAGAGTCTCGGGCCACTGCATAATCCACAGGTGGCAAAGCCCTATTTTACCAAGAATTCACGCGAGCAGTTGTTCGAACGCTTCGCCCTGCAATTTACCGATGAGGAACAGCGAACTATTCTCGATCACCTCACCCCACGTTTTCAGGACGAAGAGGGAAGGGTCGAGCTGGTGGTCGGGCAATGGCGGCTTCTAGGTAGGTCACAATGCCAGATAAACGACCGCAATGCGGTCGATTGCTGAACGGCAGCTTCAGCCAAATATGTTTTGACAGCGGACGATCAGGTTACGGCCCGAAGCGGTCGTCAGGCAACCGAGGAGACAGTCAGGAATGGCCAAAGGTCTTTATCGCTTTAGCGACGACGCCGTGATGGTTCTTTACGAGCAAAACTCAATGATTTTGCCGAACAGCGACTATGTGGAAAGAGGCCACACGCCAGACCTCGACAAGTTGCCTACCCATGCCGAGTGGGTGGCATGGTATCGTGCTAACGGAAGTGAAGGCCAGACGCATACGGAATGGTTGGCATGGCGCGATGCCCACGGAGACGACCACTAGTCCGAGGCTTAGAGCTCTGCCCTCTGCACCATAAATGCTGTCACCATGGAGGATGCGGCAGAGGTGGGTAGGCGCATGGCCATGTGATCCATCGATGTCAGGTTGAGTTGATATCAGCAAGAGTCTGTTGCCGAATGGCAGCAATCCGCTGAACTCGCTCGGATAGCGGACCGACGGCTATCGGCCCATACAAGTCATTCGCTCGTGCCTTCGCGATGACATTTCTTGGCGCCCCCAATCTTCCAAGCTGCTACGTTCACTGCATCGCACGGGCGCGTATATTGGGTATCTTCAATATTCTGAAACGTCACGCCATCCTGCTTCCGTTTAACAAAACTCGGAGGCTGCGCCCATGACACCGACGAAGCTCCTTGTCGGTCAGATAGTCATTGTGTTCGCCATCGTCATTCTCGGCGTATGGACAGCGACTCAATGGTGCGCCCAAACTTTAGATTATCAGCCGCAACTCGGGCTCCCATGGTTTGTCGCAGCCGGATGGCCGATCTACAAGCCGTGGCAACTGTTCGAGTGGTGGTTCCATTTCGACGCATACGCGCCCGAGGTCTTCGACACGGCCGGGATGCTTGCGGCCACCACAGGCTTCATGGGCTGCGCGGCCGCCATCGCTGGCTCCCTCTGGCGTGCGCGGCAGCGCGGCCTAGTCACCACTTATGGCTCGTCGCGATGGGCCGTGTCTTGGGAGATCGAGAAGGCAGGGCTGTTTCGACCAGCCGGTGTTTTCCTTGGCAAGCTGAAGGACCGCTATCTTCGCCATGACGGGCCGGAGCACGTAATGGCCTTTGCTCCCACGCGCTCGGGCAAGGGTGTTGGACTGGTTGTTCCGACGCTTCTTTCCTGGACCGGCTCGGCCGTCATTCACGACATCAAAGGCGAGAACTGGCAGCTGACCGCCGGCTGGCGGTCGAAGTTCTCGTACTGTTTTTTGTTCAATCCGACCGATCCGAGGTCAGCACGCTACAATCCGCTACTTGAGGTGCGCAAAGACGTGAACGAGGTCCGCGATGTCCAGAACATCGCTGATGTCTTGGTGGATCCGGAAGGTGCGCTCGAGCGGCGCAATCATTGGGAGAAGACCAGTCACTCACTCTTGGTCGGCGCCATCTTGCACGTGCTCTATGCCGAAGAGGAAAAGACGCTCGCCCGCGTCGCCACCTTCCTGTCGGATCCGCAACGCTCCTTTGTCGCGACGCTGCAGCGGATGATGACGACCAATCACCTCGGCACGGCGGACAAGCCCCAGGTCCATCCGGTCGTGGCCTCCGCAGCGCGCGAGGTGCTGAACAAGTCGGAAAATGAGCGTTCTGGCGTGCTCTCGACCGCGATGTCGTTTCTCGGGCTCTATCGTGATCCGACAGTGGCCGCGGCAACATCGACCTGCGACTGGCGCATTGCGGACCTGATGGATGCCGAGCGGCCGATGTCGCTCTATCTGGTCGTGCCGCCGTCGGACATCTCGCGCACCAAGCCGCTGGTGAGACTGGTGCTCAATCAAATCGGCCGCAGGCTGACTGAGCGCCTGGAGGGTGACCCGAAGAAGAGCCGCAGGCATCAACTCCTCATGATGCTCGACGAATTCCCGGCGCTCGGACGCCTCGATTTCTTCGAGACCGCGCT
This sequence comes from Mesorhizobium sp. M0243, assembly GCF_040321775.1. Classification (NCBI taxonomy): domain Bacteria; kingdom Pseudomonadati; phylum Pseudomonadota; class Alphaproteobacteria; order Hyphomicrobiales; family Phyllobacteriaceae; genus Mesorhizobium; species Mesorhizobium sp. M0243. Next base: position 3,741 of record NZ_JAMYSF010000028.1, read on the forward strand.
TGCCTTCATGGCAGGCTACGGCATCCGCGCCTATCTGATCGCTCAATCCTTGAACCAGATCTCCAAGGCCTATGGCGAGAACAACGCCATTCTCGACAATTGCCATGTGCGGATTTCCTTTTCTTCCAATGACGAGCGCACGGCCAAACGCATCTCGGACGCGCTCGGTACAGCGACGGAACTCAGAACCATGCGTAACTATGCCGGCCATCGGCTGGCACCCTGGCTTTCGCACGTCATGGTGAGCCGCCAGGAAACTGCGCGACCGCTGTTGACACCAGGCGAGGTGATGCAATTGCCGCCTTCGGACGAGCTGGTGCTGATATCAGGATTGCCGCCGATCCGTGCGAACAAGCTCCGCTACTACGAGGACCAGAATTTCACCGAACGGGTGCTGCCGGCGCCGGTGTTGCGCGACGGTCTGTACGCGGACTGTCCTGCGTCGCGCCCCGACGATTGGAGCGGACTAGTCCGCAGTGTTGACCGCCGTCTCGCTGCAGATGACGAAAACGCCGGCGCGGCAATCGAAGAAGACGGCGGCGTGCAACAGCAGCGTCATCCCGGCCTGCCTGAAGACCACGTCGTCGTCTCTCAGGAGCCTGATCAAGACGACCTCTTCAATCTGGCGGACGATGACGCCGAGGCACTCGCAGACAAGCGCGTCATGGACCGGGTTTCCACCGCAGCCAGCGCCTACGGTATCAACGAGGGAAGGGGCGACGAAAAGGACATCATCCCCGGCTTCTAAGCGCTTTCGCAGCTCAGGCGTATCTCAGCGTAGATAACGCCCATAAGCGATTTTTCAGATATCGGCGATGTTCGTTCCCGCCGCCGGCGCATCAGCGCCGGCCAGTCGGAACGAGCCCCATGAAGCCCCATCGCATTCGCCACCAGTTTCTGCTCGAACCCGCGTTAAGCGAGAAGCTGGAAACGCTCAGCCGCAACCCGTCGACCACAAAATCGGCGATCGTTGCGAAAGCGGTCGAGGCCTTCATCGAGCGGCGTGGCGAGAACGAACTCGACAATCGTTATGGCAGGCGTCTCGACCGTCTTTCCCGCGACCTCGACCATATCCGAACCGATGTCGAGGTGATCCTGGAGAGCCTCGCACTCTTCATACGCTTTTCGATTACGCTTCATTCCCACACGCCGGTCCCGGATCGGGCGACACAGGCGATTGCCCAAGAGCGCTTTGACAAATTCGTCGAGCAGGTCGGTCGCCAGATCGCCTCCGGGAAGCGCTCGCTTGGCAACGGCAATGGCAATGGAGGCGAAGGATGAGCTCTCATCCCGCAGCCGACCACCGCCGCCGCGCCATGCTGCGCACAGCCATGGGCCACGCGATCACCGAGGCCCTTGCCGATCCGACCGTCATCGAGGTGATGGTCAACCCCGACGGCGCGCTGCGGCTCGACCGGTTGGGAGAAGGCCGGGTCGATACCGGCGTGCATATGCATCCTTCCGAGGCCGAACGCATCGTCCGCCTCGTTGCCTCTCACGTGCGCGCCGAGGCGCATGCGGACAACCCAATCGTCAGTGCCGAACTACCCTCAGGCGAGCGTTTCGAGGGCCTGTTGCCGCCAATCGTCTTGGCGCCATGCTTTGCGATCCGCAAGCCGGCAGCTAAACTCTACACGCTGGCCAACTATGTCGCCGATCGCATCATGCTCCCGCTGCAGGCTGATGCCCTGAGGAAGGCGGTACGCGAGCGGCGCAACATCCTGGTCGCCGGCGGCACATCATCGGGCAAAACGACCCTTGCCAATGCTCTTCTGGCAGAAGTCGCCGAATGCGATGAGCGGGTGATCCTCATTGAGGACACCCGCGAGCTGCAATGCGCGGCCAAGGACTGTGTTGCGCTGAGGACGAGGCGGGGCTCCGTCACACTTGCCGATCTCGTACGCTCGACCCTACGGCTGAGGCCCGACCGCATCATCGTCGGCGAAGTCAGAGGCGCGGAAGCGCTCGACATGCTGAAGGCGTGGAACACCGGTCACCCCGGCGGCATCACCACGGTCCACGCCAGTTCGGCGCGCTCGGCCCTCTACCGGATCGAGCAGCTCGCCCAGGAAGCGGTCGTCACCGTTCCCCGCCGGCTGATCGCCGATGCTGTCAACCTGATTGTCTTCATCGCCGGACGCGGATCGTCGCGCCGCATAGACGCGATTGCCGAGGTCACAGGCCTCGACGGCAGTGGCGACTACGCCGTTGGCCAGCTCACTCTTCCGCAACTCCAGCAGCTTTGAAAGGTCATCTCATGCGCAAGAAAATTTGCTTTCTTTCGTCCGCCGCCGTCGCGCTTCTTCTCACGGCCCAGGCTCACGCTGCCGGCTCCGGCATGCCCTGGGAACAGCCGCTTCAGCAGATCCTGGAATCGGTGCAGGGGCCGGTGGCCAAGATCGTTGCCGTGATCATCATCATAACCACTGGCCTTACCCTTGCGTTCGGCGACACGGCCGGCGGTTTCCGCCGGCTGATCCAGATCGTCTTTGGCCTGTCGATTGCCTTCGCGGCCTCGAGCTTCTTTCTCTCCTTCTTCTCCTTTGGTGGCGGGGCGCTCGTCTGATGGCCATGGGAGAGAAGCATATCCAAGGCTTCGAGGTGCCCGTCCACCGGGCGCTGACTGAGCCGATCCTGCTCGGTGGCGCGCCGCGGGCGGTGGCGATCCTTAACGGCACCGCGGCCGCCGCAATCGGCCTTGGCCTGCAGCAGTGGATTGGCGGTCTAGTGCTCTGGATCGCCGGCCACACGCTCGCGGTCTTTGCCGCACGGCGCGACCCGGACTTTGCCAGCGTACTTGTCCGTCATCTTCGTCAGAAGGGCTGGCTTGCATGCTGAAGCTTTCCGAATACCGCGGCAAAGCCGACCGGCTTGCCGACCATCTGCCCTGGGCAGCACTCGTCGCGCCCGGCATCGTGCTCAACAAGGATGGCAGCTTCCAACGGACATTGCGGTTTCGTGGCCCCGACCTTGAAAGCGCGACGGAGGCCGAACTTATCGGCATATGCGCGCGGGCAAACAATGCGCTGAGAAGGCTCGGCTCTGGCTGGGCGCTGTTCTTCGAGGCCGAGCGCATCGAAGCGCTGGGCTATCCGAGCTCGGCCCTTCCCGATGCTGCCTCATGGCTGATCGATGAGGAACGGCGCGCGGCCTTCGAGGGCAAGGTCGCGCATTTCGAGAGCATCTATCATCTGACCTTGGTCTTCATGCCAGGGCCCGATGGCCAAGCGCGCGCGGAAAGTGCTCTCGTCGACTCGCATCACTTGGGAGGGGAAAGAGACTGGCGCCAGGAGCTTGCCCGGTTCCGAGACGAGACTGACCGCGTTCTCGATCTTCTTTCGGGCTTCGTGCCCGAGGTGCGCGCGCTCGACGATGCCGAGACCCTGACGTACCTGCACGGCACGATCTCGACCCGCCGTCATCCCGTTGCCGTGCCTGAAACGCCAATGTATCTCGACGGCGTCCTGGTTGACGCGCCGCTGACCGGCGGCCTAGAGCCGATGCTGGGCGAACAGCATCTGCGCACGCTGACAGTTCTCGGCTTTCCGAACGTCACCCGGCCAGGAATCCTTGATGCGCTCAATAACCAGGATTTCGCCTATCGCTGGGTGACGCGCTTCATTCCACTCGACAAGGCGGAAGCCACGAAGACGCTGACTCGGCTCCGCCGGCAGTGGTTTGCCAAGCGCAAATCGATCGCGGCTATTCTGCGCGAGGTGGTGACCAACGAACCGGTGCCTCTCGTCGACAGCGACGCCGACAACAAGGCGCTCGATGCCGATGCAGCACTGCAGGCATTGGGCGGCGATCATGTCGGCTTCGGCTATCTCACCACAACGGTGACGGTGTGGGATCAGAACCGTAAAGCCGCCGCGGAAAAGCTTCGCGCCGTCGAGCGGATCGTCAACGGGCTCGGCTTCACCACCATTCGCGAAAGCATCAATGCCGTCGAAGCGTGGCTTGGTTCATTGCCGGGTCATGTCTACGCCAACGTTCGCCAGCCGCTCGTTCACACGCTTAACCTTGCCCATCTCATGCCGCTGTCGTCCGTGTGGGCAGGTCCAGCGGAGAACGAGCACCTTGCCGAGGTCACCGGCGATTACGCTCCGCCGCTTCTTTTCGCCGAAACCAGCGGCTCGACGCCGTTTCGGCTTTCGACCCATATCGGCGATGTCGGCCACATGCTGATTGTCGGGCCGACCGGTGCCGGCAAGTCGGTTCTGCTTGCCCTGATCGCTTTGCAGTTCCGGCGCTACGTTGGCGCGCAAATCTATGTCTTCGACAAAGGCAATTCGGCCCGCGCCGCCGCGTTTGCCATGGGCGGCGACCACCATGCGTTGGGTGCGAATGGTGGGCTTGCTTTCCAGCCGCTGCGCCACATCGACGACCCGGCCACACAGAGCTGGGCGGCCGAATGGATCGCCGGCCTCATTGCCCACGAGAATGTCACCGTCACCCCGGAGGTGAAGGAGGCAATCTGGTCGGCGCTCACCAGCCTCGCCACCGCGCCGGCGCAGGAACGCACGCTGACTGGCCTGTCGGTCCTGCTTCAGTCCAATGCGCTCAAATCGGCGTTGATGCCCTACACGCTCGACGGTCCATTCGGCCGCCTGCTCGATGCCGATGACGACCGGCTGGCCATCTCGGATGTGCAGTGTTTCGAAACCCAGGAGCTGATGCACAGCCAAGGCGCTGTGCTGCCTGTGCTTACCTATCTGTTCCATCGTCTTGAGGACCGGTTTGACGGGCGGCCGACGCTGCTCATGCTCGACGAGGCCTGGGTCTATCTCGACAACCCGCTCTTTGCCGCCCGCATCCGCGAATGGCTTAAGGTGCTGCGTAAGAAAAACGTCTCCGTCATCTTCGCGACGCAGTCGCTTGCCGACATCGCCGGCTCTTCTATCGCACCCGCAATCGTCGAGAGCTGCCCGCAGCGCATTTTTCTCCCCAATGATCGTGCGGTGGAGCCGCAGGCACGGGCAGCCTATGAGCGCTTCGGTCTTAATGAGCGACAGATCGAATTGGTCGCCCGCGCCACGCCGAAGCGCCACTACTATCTGCAGTCGCGCCGCGGCAATCGCCTCTTCGAGCTCGGGCTAGGCCCGATCGCTCTTGCGCTTTGCGGCGCCTCCGACCCGGCCGCCCAGAACCTGATCGACAATATTCTTTCCGAAGAAGGGCAGGGCAGCTTTGCCGCCCGTTTCTTCAGTGCGCGCGACCTGGATTGGGCTGCCGAGCTTCTCCAGCAATTTCCTCAACCTAACAAGGAGCAATCGTCATGATCGGACGCCGCCTTTTTACTAGCCTGGTCACCGTTTCCCTGATCGCCAAACCGATGGCTGACTACGTCCAGCCGGCCTATGCGCTAATCGTGTTTGACCCGTCCAACTATACGCAGAATGTGCTGTCGGCAGCACGCGCATTGGAGCAGATCAACAACCAAATCCAGTCGCTTCAGAACCAGGCGACCATGCTGCAGAACATGGCGCGCAACCTTCAGCGCCTGGATTTCTCTTCCGTGGGCCAGCTTACCGGCTCGCTCCAACGGATTGACGGGCTGATGACCCAGGCGAGCGGCCTGAGCTTCGATCTCGACAAGCTGCAGGACCAGTGGCGCCAGCAATATCCGGAAAGCTACGACGCCACCATCAAGGTCAGCGATGTGGCGAGCGCCGCGCGCGAGCGCTGGCAGAGCGCCATGCAGGCGTTCCGCCAGACCATGAGCGCGCAGTCGCAGATCGTCGAGAACGTGCAGGCCGATGGCGACCTGCTTACCGATCTCGTCAATCGCAGTCAGGGCGCGGCAGGTGCCCTCGAGGCAAGCCAGGCTACCAATCAGCTGATCGCGCTTTCGACCAAGCAGCAGATGCAGATCCAGACGCTGCTTGCGACCCAGTTCCGGGCCGAGGCCGAGGATGCGGCGCGCAAGGCGCAGTCTGAGGAAGCCGCTCGCGAGACGACGAAGCGTTTCCTGGGCACCGGCACGGCTTATCCCGGCAACTGAGCGGCAGTTCTTCAAGACAACGAGGAAGGCGGCGACATGAACGACCTCGGAGTCATCGATCGCTTCATGGAGACCTTTACCCGCTACATTGACAGTGGGTTCGGTCTGCTTTCGGGCGACGTCGCCTTTCTCAGCACCATTCTGATCGGCATTGACATCACGCTCGCGGGCTTGGTCTGGGCGTTCGGCGGCGAGCCCAACATACTTGGCCGGCTTGTTCGCAAAGTGCTCTATGTCGGCGCCTTCGCCTTCGTCCTGAACAATTTCAAGAACCTCGCCGACATAATTTACCGCTCCTTTGCCGGTCTCGGCATCAACGCATCGGCCGGCAACCTGTCCGCCGACAGTCTCCTGCGGCCAGGCCGCATTGCCGCGGCCGGCTTCGAGGGCGCCTGGCCGCTCCTCAATCAAGCGAGCCAGCTTGTAGGCTTCCCCGAGATCTTCGGTAACGCGCTCACCATCTTCGTGCTGCTTCTGGCCTGGTTCCTGGTCCTCATCGCATTCTTCATTCTTTCCATCCAGCTCTTCATCACCATCCTCGAGTTCAAGCTCACCACGCTGGCCGGCTTCGTCCTGGTGCCCTTCGCGCTCTGGAACCGCTCGGCGTTTCTGGCCGAGCGCGTGCTCGGCAATGTGATTTCGTCGGGCATCAAGGTGATGGTGCTTGCCGTCATCGTCGGCATCGGCTCCACGCTCTTTGGCGAGTTCGCTTCCGCCCTGCAGGGCCAGGAGCCGGACCTGGCGGCGGCCATGTCTCAGGTGCTGGGTGCGCTGGCGCTGCTTGGGCTCGGCATTTTCGGCCCCGGGATTGCCTCGGGCATTGTTTCCGGCGCGCCGCAGCTTGGCGCCGGCGCGGCACTTGGAACAACGGCGGCCGCAGCTGGATCAACGCTCGTTTCCGGAGGCGCTGCGTTTGCCGGCGCGCGCATGGCAACAGGCGGCGGCCTCGCCGCAGTCCGTGCCGGCGCCGCCGTGGGGTCCGCTGCCACCGTCGCTTGGCAGACGGGGCGCGCGACATCGCCCGAGTCCGGGCTGTCCGGGGTAGCTGCTGGGCTGCAGGGGGTTGCGAGTGCCGCTAGCGGCGCCGCGATGCGGGGAATGCGATCCGCAGCAGAACCATTCCGCCGTAGTGCCGACGCCGGTCGCGATGCCGGCTGGACCGCGACCGGCGGCATGCCGACCAGCTCGATGAGCGGAAGCTCTCCAGTTATAGCTCCCGCGGCCGCGCCTGCCTGGGCAAGGCGTCTGCGTTCCGAACAGACCGCACGCGCCCATCGCAATGCTGCCACGCAGGCGGTGCGCGATGGAGATCGGGGCGGAAGCGGCGCCAATCCCTCCCTCAATGACAAGGAAGACTAGATGCTCTTCAAGCGACCCGTTCAGCGCTATGGAAAGACGCCCGAACCCGTAACACCCTACCAGAAGGCCAGCCAACTCTGGGATGAGCGCATCGGCGCGGCGCGCGTGCAGGCCAAGAACTGGCGCTTCATGGCCTTTGGCTGCCTGGCTCTGACGACGGGGCTTTCCGGTGGGCTTCTGTGGCAGTCGATGCAGGGCCGCGTCGTGCCTTATGTCGTCGAGGTCGACCGCTTTGGCGAGGCGCACGCGGTCGCGCCGGCAGTCCAAAACTACCAGCCCGACGATGCCCAGATCGCCTGGCATCTCAGCCGCTTCATCCAGAATGTTCGTTCGGTTTCCACCGATGCGGTTCTGGTGCGGCAGAATTGGCTGTCGGCCTACGACTTTGCCACCGACCGAGCGGCGCTCTTCCTCAACGAATATGCCAAGGCGAACGACCCTTTCGGCCAAATCGGCACGCGCAGCGTATCAGTGCAGGTGACCAGCGTGGTCAGGGCTTCCGACAGCTCGTTCCAGGTCAAATGGACCGAGCAGGTGTTCGAGCGCGGCAGCCTCGCCAGCACGACGCGCTGGATTGGGATTCTCACCATCCTCATCCGCCCGCCTAGGACAACCGAGCAGCTGCGCAAGAACCCGCTCGGCGTCTTCATCAACGCCATCGACTGGTCGCGCGAGCTCGACAGCGCCGCGCCAACCCCCCTTTCCCCTAAGGAGCCCGCCAATGACAAATAGACCCCCATTGCTTCGTGCTGCCTTGATCCTGTCGGCGTCTGCTGCGGTTCTTTCGGCCTGTGCCTCGAAGCCAGTGCCGCCGCCTCAGATTTCCTATGACCACGAGGACTTCAAACCAGCCGCGATCGAGAAGGCGCCGGAGAAGCCGGTCAAGGTCGTGGAAGTGCCGAAACCGTTACCGTTGCCTGGTCAGTTGATGCCCGCACCCGGCAAGCCCGCCCCAGATAAGCGCTCGCCGGAAGAACAGGTCGCCGATGCCAACAAGGCGGCGACGCAACAACCCACCAAGTTTGGCTATGTCAATGCGGTGCAGGTTTACCCCTTTGCCGACGGCGCGCTCTACCAGCTCTACGCCGCGCCGGAGCGCGTCACCGATATCTCATTGCAGCGGGGCGAGAAGCTGACCTCGGTCTCAGCCGGCGATACGGTCCGTTGGGTGATCGGTGACACCGTTAGTGGCTCAGGCGATGACCAGCGCACTCATGTGCTGGTGAAGCCATTCGCGCCGGGGCTTGCCACCAATCTGGTCATCACGACGGACAGGCGATCCTATCACCTGCAGCTTCAAAGCACTGAGAAAACTGCCATGGCGGCGCTCTCCTGGATTTACAGCGAAGACCAACTCGTGGCGCTTCGGCGGCGCAACGCTCAGGCCGAGGCTGAAATGCCCGCGGCCTCGAACGTAGCACTCGAAAACATCCGCTTCCGCTATTCGATCACCGGCGACACGCCGCCGTGGAGACCGACCCGCGCCTTCGATGATGGCAGCAAGGTCTACATAGAGTTCCCGAAGCGCATCGATCAGGGCGAGGCGCCACCGCTCTTCATCGTCGGTGCTGACGGGGACAACCAGCTCGTCAACTATCGGATGCACGGCAACTACTACATCGTCCATCGCCTCTTTGCTGCGGCCGAGCTAAGGCTGGGCACCAAACAGCAGCAGGTGGTGCGCATTACGAGAACCGACGGTCGGCAACCTCCGCGGCGGGTTTCGCTGTTTTCGCGTTTTGGCAGGTGAGGGGAGGCTCATGACCGATACTTCCCATCCGAATGCTCCGCCGAAGCTCAATCCCGAACAGCTGCAGCTGCGAGCCTCGCCCCGCCGAGCGGTGCGGTTCAGGCGCGGCATAATCGTCGCGATCGCTGCTGTTGGTTCCGGCGCCGTTTTTGGCGTCACGATGATGGCGCTGCAGGGGCCTGCGTTGCGCCTGAAGCAGCAGGCCGAAGAGCTTTACAGCACCGACCGCAAGCCGACCGCCGAGGGACTTGAATCGCTGCCCAAGGACTATTCCGGGATTAAGCCAAAGGCTCCGGTGCTTGGACCGCCGCTGCCCGGGGATCTCGGCCGTCCTATTCTCGAGCACCAGCGCCAGCTTGGCATCGCGCCCGGGCAAGACGTTTCCGCCGAGGCGCAGCGGCTTGCACAACAAGCCATTGAAGCGCGCGAGTCGCAAGTCCTCTTCCGCATCGAAAACCGGCCCCAGCAGACGGAAGCTTTTGGCAATGGGCGGGGCGGACGTTCACCTTTCGAGACGGCGCCTCAGCAGCCAGATACCGAAGGCACGCGAGCTTCCGTCGCCCCGGCCGAGGGCGACCAGAACAACCAACAGCGCAAGCTCGATTTTATCGATCAACGGAACACCAGCGGGATCTACAATCCGCATGCGCGGCAGACGCCGGCCTCGCCCTATCAGATCATGGCCGGCAGCGTGATTGCGGCAAGCCTGATCACCGGCATCAATTCCGACTTGCCCGGCCTCGTCGTCGCGCAGGTTACCGAGAATGTGCGCGACAGCGTCACCGGCAGCATCCTGCTCATCCCGCAGGGCTCACGGCTGATCGGCACCTACGATAGCGTTGTAGCCTTTGGCCAAAGGCGCGCTCTGTTGGTGTGGCAACGCATTGTGATGCCGGACGGCTCATCGATCGAAATCGACAATCTGCCCGTGACCGACGCGGCCGGCTATGCCGGGCTCGAGGACAAGGTGGATTTCCATACTTGGCAGCTGATCAAGGGCATCGCCGTGGCCACATTGCTGGGGGTTGGTACCGAGTTGACCTTTGGGGAAAACGAAAGCGACTTGGTCAAGGCGATTCGTGAATCCACCCAGCAGAACGTCAGTCAAGCCGGCCAACGGATCACTGAAAAGAACCTGAACGTCCAACCCACGATCACCGTCCGCCCTGGTTGGCCGTTGCGCGTCATCGTGCACAAGGACCTCGTGTTGCGGCCATACACGGGGTGAACAGGAGGACTTCATGGCTAACCTGAAACTCGGAAAACTTCCGGACCGGACACCTTCGAAGATCACCATCACCGTTGCCGCCGACTTGAGCCAAGCACTCAACGACTATGCCGCACTTTACCGTGAGACCTATGGCGAGTCCGAAACGGTGGCGGAACTGATCCCCTTTATGCTGGTCGGGTTCCTGGAAGGCGACCGGGCGTTTGCCAAGGCCAGAAAGGAAGGTCTGCCGGGCGCCGGCGCGTCTGAGAAACCAGGAAGGCAATCATCTTCCACACTGGACAAAGGTTAGCGCTTGGTGTCGTTTTGGAGCAGCTAGGTTCTTGATCCTGACCGCGTTGCCGCCGGTCCCAGCGAGCGTTTCGCACAATTTGAGATCAGGCTTTCGCTTTACGCTTTAGGAAGGTTTCTTGGCCGGAGCAGCCTTCCTTCCCAAACCTAACGATTTTGCCAGCGCTGATCGGGCGGCCGAATAGTTCGGAGCGACCATGGGATAGTCCTTCGCCAGGCACCTTATCTCGGTGTCCACGAAACCGGCAGCAGGCCAATCCGGCTTGCCGAGCGCCTGGAGCGTGCCGATCGTACGCGCGAGGCGAAAGCAAACCTCGCCAACGACCTGAAGCGATTGCAGGATAGTCGCGAGATCCTCGATGCTGAAATTTCGGCCATGAGCGCAGCAAGAACGAGGTCCTGAGCGTCTTTGGCGTATCCACCTTATCCGAAGTCGTGCAACGAGACGAACTCCTGCGCGACAGGGATCGTCTGCGCGCTACGGTCGCCGAACTCGAGGAACAGGTGTCGGCCGAGCTCGCGGTGGAAGGGTTCGAGCAGGCGCGTTCGATATTGGATGTTCTCGATCTGAATAGCCTGGCCATCGAGAAGGCTGAAGGCGAGCAACGGCTTCGGGATCTTGTCGAAGCGATACAGCAACAACTCATTCGGCAGACGCGAGCGGCCGACAAGCTGGACGATATCGGCGGCGACAGCGCTGTTGCCCGCATAGATGCCGAACGACGCACAGTCCTTCTGGAGATCCAAGAAAAGGCCATCCGCTACATCGAGCTGAAATTGGGCGTCATGGCCGCCGGGAACGCTCTGCGCGTCTATCGGGAGCGCCATCGATCCGGAATGATGGCGCGGGCATCCGACGCTTTCGCGCTTATGACGCGTGGCCAGTACTCAGGCCTGACAACCCAACCGGTCAAGGGTGGCGAAGTGCTCATCGCATTACAGCGCGACGGGCAGTCCAAGGTCGCGGACGGGCTGTCGAAGGGCGCGCGTTTTCAGCTTTATCTGGCCCTGCGGCTTGCAGGATATTACGAGTTCGCACAGTTTCGGCCCTCCGTGCCCTTCATTGCCGACGACATCACGGAAACCTTCGACCATTTCCGGTCAGAGGAGGTTTTCCGGTTGTTTGGAGAGATGGCGAGTGCCGGTCAGGTAATCTACCTCACGCATCATCAGCACCTGTGCGAGATCGCCAAGACTGTTGTGCCTGGCGTAGCGATTCATAATCTCGGATGAGATTATACTTGCGTTGCTGACATACCGTGCCGTTCGATGTTTTACCTTAGCTAGTCTAATCGACATTCCAAGCGCCGGCCTTCGCGTCCGCTTTGCGCCAGAGAACGAACCCGCTCGCGGGAGGGGCGCGGGCTTTGGGGTGTGTGCTTCGTCGGCAGCGTCGGTGAGGCTTTGATCGATCAGGGGTGACGGACGGCCATCGGCCTCCGAGCATGAAGTGTCAACCTTCAGCTTGAGAGGAGCATCCGATGACCGTCCCTACGCATCCATCCAGCAGCGCGCTTCGCGAGCGCATGATCGAAGACATGTCCATGCGCGGCCTCACCGAGGATACGCGCCGTGACTATATCCGTTGCGTGAAGGCGTTTGCAGCCTTCATCGGGCGCTCGCCCGACACGGCAACGACTGAGGATCTTCGCCGTTTCCAACTGCACCAGACGCAAGCCGGCATGCGGCCGCCCGGCATCAACAGCTCGGTCTCGGCGCTGCGCTTCTTCTTCACCGTGACGCTCGACCGGCCCGATCTTTCCCGCCGTCTCACGATCATCCACGAGCCGCGCAAGCTGCCGCTGGTGCTGAGCGTCGAGGAGGTGGCGCGGCTGCTCGAAGCCGCACCGGGTCCGAAGTACAAGGCCGCCCTCGGCACCGCCTACGGCGCCGGGTTGCGGGTCTCGGAGATCGTGGCGCTCAAGGTGACCGATATCGACTCGACGCGCATGCTGATCCGCGTCGAGCAGGGCAAGGGGGCAAGGACCGCCACGCCATGCTGTCGCCGCAACTGCTCGGCCTGCTGCGCACCTGGTGGCGCGAGGGCAAACGCCGCGGCGTGATGCTGCCGCGGGGCTGGCTGTTTCCGGGCCGCAACCCGATCCGCCGCTCTCCACGCGGCAGATGAACCGCGCCGTTCATGCGGCACCCGAGGCCGCCGAGATCAAGAAGCGGGTGACGCCGCACACGCTGAGACATTCCTTTGCCACACATCTGCTGGAGCAGGACGTCGACATCCGCGTCATCCAGGTCCTGCTCGGACATGCCCGGCTCAATACCACCGCGCTCTATGCGCACGTGGCCACCAAGACGATCCACACCGTGATAAGCCCGCTCGACCGGATCACGCTGCAGGCAGAGACAGACGAGGAGACGAGACCGGACGGCTGACGCGGCGGCGGTGCGCCGCCCGTCCCTGGAGGTCGCCGACATCTTCCATCGCCACGGCGCGCCTGGCGCGCAGCCCAGGCCGGCCACTTGAGCCTCGGCCAGCTGAAGGTGATGTCGGCGATCGAGACCTGCCGCACCGCAGCCCTCGGCGGTCATGTCGAGGCCTGCGAGGACTGCGGCCACAGACGGATCGCCGTTAATAGTTGTCGCGACAGACATTGCCCCAAATGCCAGGGCGCGGCGGCCAGGGAATGGCTTGCCGCGCGCGAGGCCGAGCTGCTGCCCGTCGGCTACTTCCACGTCGTCTTCACCCTGCCGGCCGAGATCGCCGATATCGCCTATCCCAACAAGGCGGTGATCCACGACCTGTTGTTTCGCGCCGCCTCGGAAGCGATGCTCACCATCGCGGCCGATCCAAAACATCTCGGCGCCCGCATCGGCATCACCGCCGTGCTGCATAGCTGGGGCTCGGCGATGACCCATCATCCGCATGTCCATATGATCGTGCCCGGCGGCGGCATCTCGCTCGAAGGTGAGCGTTGGGTGTCCTGCCGGCCCGGCTTCCTCCTGCCCGTGCGCGTGCTCTCAAAACTGTTCCGGCGGCTCTTGCTGGCGAAGCTTACTGATGCCCATGCCGCCGGCCGGCTGAGGTTCTTCGGCGACAATGCTGGCCTTTGCGACCACCGCGCTTTTGCTGCCTTCCTGGCACCGCTCAGACGGAAGAACTGGTTCGTCTACGCCAAGCCACCCTTCGCCGGACCCGAGGCCGTGCTGGCATACCTGTCGCGCTATACCCACCGCGTCGCCATCTCCAACAGCCGGCTGATCGCGCTCGACGAGGCCGGCGTGACGTTCCGCGTCAAGGACTACCGTCGCAACGGGGAGGAGCGCTACCGGACCATGACGCTCGAGCCGGCCGAGTTCATGCGCCGCTTCCTGCTCCATGTCCTGCCCAAGGGCTTCCACCGCATCCGCCACTATGGGCTGCTTGCCAGCGCCAACCGCAAGGCCAACATCGCGCGCGCTCGCGAACTGCTCGCCGCACCCCAGCCCAAGGACGAATGCGGCGGATCCAATAGCGCCGATGCGACCGCCCCAACCGACTGGCGGCCGCCATGTCCGTGCTGCGGCGGTCGCATGATCATCATCGAAACCTTCGAGCGCGGCAGCGATGCCAGAGCACCCCCGTCCGGCAGCTCGACAAGCGAAGCCCGAGCATCATGACCGGGCCCCGCTCATCACCGCGCATCATCTCTGCCGAGGGACCTTATCGTCCCCGGATGGACGGCTTCGCGCGCCGCCGCCCAACCGCACCGAAATCGCCCGCTCTTCAACCGCCACACCGCATCATGCGTCGCCTCGGCCGGCCGCGCGCGCCCGTCAACCTGAGCAGTCCCACCTGTCAGGCGCATCAGTGCACCCACCGCGGACCAAGCGAAACCGTCAAATCCCCATAGCGCCGAAACCGAGCCTCCATCCCGCGGGTTCTTTCCCTGGAGGCTTTCGGACGCCGGCCCTCGCGCCAAGCCAACACGTTGTTGGCCGGCATCCGTAACCCTACACAATGTCGGTCATAGAGACAAATTTTACCTTCGCCTGGAAGCGGACATTCTGCTGGCCTGGCTGAGGTCAGCTTTGCGCCCCATGAGGAAAAAGACGGTGCAGGAATTTAGTAGCGTTTGCTTTTTCGTGCGGCCGGCGGACATCGGTCCGCGCCGACTAATCTCGCCACTCGATCTTCCGGTTGGCGGATTTTTACGATCTATTGTCGTTGCGACAGCGGTTTGCTCGGCCAATCGATTCTCGAAACAGGCCACGATATCGGGGGTGGGGTGAATACATTAGATGTGTTCTTTGCGGATTGCGCATCCGCTGACGCGGGAGGTAGGGCAAAATTCACTCTGTTCTGTTACCAAGATCCCGAGCCATGTCCTTGGCCCTTGATGATTTTTGAGTTGTCGGTCGAATATGTCAGATACTGATTCAGTCTCCGCCCGTGATGGGCTTAGGGCGGTGGATTTCTTTTGTGGTGCGGGCGGTATGTCATTCGGTCTCTCGCAGGCCGGCATCCGAGTGCTTGGTGGTGTCGACAACGCCGTCGATTGTAAGCGTACCTATGAAGCGAATGTCCCTGGCGCCAAGTATATCCGCCACGACATCACGACACTGACCGCCCCCGAACTCGGTCGCCGGTTGGGCCTAGAACGGGACGATCCAGATCTCGTGTTCAGCGGCTGTAGTCCCTGCCAGTTCTGGTCAAAGATCCCAACCGATAGGACAAAGTCGGTTCAGACGGCATTCCTGTTAGGTCAATTCCAACGATTCATTAGGCACTTTCGACCTGCCTTCGTGATAGTTGAAAATGTCCCCGGCCTCTATCGCCGCAAGGACAATCGCATTCTGCATGGCTTCATCGAATTCCTAACCAACCTCGACTACCGTATGCAGGACGGGATAGTAAATGCAGCCCACTTCGGTGTCCCTCAAAATAGGATGAGATACCTGCTGATCGCGTCACGCTTCTCCGAGGTCGCGCCGTTAACTTCGGTCGATGCAACCACCTCGCTGACGGTAGCGGACTTCATCGGCGCGGACAAAGGCTTCCCACCGATCGGGCCTGGGCACCGCGATAGCACAATCTTCAACCACAGCTCTGCTGCGCTCTCGGAATTAAATGTCAGACGGATTGCCATGACGCCATCGTCTGGAGGCGACAGATCGGCCTGGTCCAAGGATCCTGAGCTGCAGATCGACGCCTATCGTGGTCGTGACGACATCTTCAAGGATGTCTACGGGCGGATGGCGTGGGATCGTCCTGCGCCTACAATCACCACCCGCTTTATTAGTCTCTCCAATGGCCGCTTCGGTCACCCCGAGCAAAATCGAGCCATTTCCGTTAGGGAGGGCGCCGTTCTTCAAACCTTCCCGAGAGACTACAAGTTCTATTCAAAGAACCTCAATGGCTTGGCTCGCCAGATCGGTAACGCTGTGCCACCGGCGCTGGCGAAGCGTATCGGCGAGCACCTGATTTCGGTCCGCAATGGCTAGGATCCAGACGCGCGCACGTGCGGTCGACATGTTAGGCAGGCAACAGATTGCCGGCGTACAAAACGCTTTGGTCGAACTGTTCAAGAATGCCCATGACGCCTACGCCGAACGGATCGCCGTCGATTTCTTCGAGGATTTCGGCGCGAACGGTGAAGGCTTCCTGATCGTGCGCGACAACGGCATCGGAATGACAGAGGCCGATTTCGTCAACAAGTGGTTGGTCCTCGGGACGGAGAGCAAGGCGATCGCGAGCACCCCACCCTATCGGCCAACGGATGCGTGGCCCAGACCGATCACCGGCGAGAAAGGCATCGGGCGACTGGCCATCGCCTTGCTCGGCGAACAGACCCTCGTCCTCACCCGGGCCGTACGTGCCGATGGTACGCATGACCTGGTTGCGGGCCTCTTGCACTGGGGATTATTTGAGATTCCCGGCCTCAACCTCGAGGAGATCGAGGT
Organism: Mesorhizobium sp. M0243; assembly: GCF_040321775.1. Taxonomy (NCBI): domain Bacteria; kingdom Pseudomonadati; phylum Pseudomonadota; class Alphaproteobacteria; order Hyphomicrobiales; family Phyllobacteriaceae; genus Mesorhizobium; species Mesorhizobium sp. M0243. The sequence continues at coordinate 20,271 of NZ_JAMYSF010000028.1, forward strand.
GCCCGTCGAAACGGTTGTCGGCGGCGGCTTGCCGAGTGTAGACGTGCTCGAATGCATGCGCAGGCAACTCATTGACTGCGCGCGTAGAATTCATGCTGACCATCCAGATGCGGATGTCGATCGGATCATCTCAGATATCGAGGGCTTCCAACCAGATCTCGGCAGCGTGTACAGTTATCTAAAAGAGACTGAGGACGACCATCTCACATTGGATGCGGGCGGGCTCGGCACACATTTTCTGATTGCCCCGAGCAATCCCGTCATCAAGCTGGATCTAGCCAACGAAGAGCGTGAGGACGATTACGGGTTCCGCAAGCAACTCCTCGGATTCTCCGACGCGGTGTTCGCGGAAGACAGCTCGCCTCGCCTGACCACTTCATTCCGGCGCTGGCGCGGAGGCGACACGGCAGGCGAAGAACTTCTCGACCCCAAAACTTTTTTCTCTCGGCACGAGCTTCTCGAACTGTCCGATCACCTATTGGACGGCAGGGTCGATGCGTTCGGCCAGTTTAAGGGAATGCTGCGGGTCTACGACAAGGATTATGATCTTGTCATTCCATGGGGCGCCGCCAACGGGCGGATGACGAAGTGCGGCCCCTTCGCAATCAATTTCGGCTACCTCATGGGACGACCGACGGAATCCTTGCTTCCACCCGAGATTTATCATCCGCTCAACGACAAGCTGGACCATATGGGCGGTCTCTACGTCTATCGGGACGGCGTGAGAATTCTGCCTTACGGCGACTATTCGTTCGACTGGATCGATACGGAGAAGCGCCGGAACAAGGGCGCGGGCTACTATTTCTTTTCGGCAAGGCGCATGTTCGGTGCGGTTCAGCTGACCCGCGCCGATAACTACGAACTGCAAGAAAAGGCCGGACGTGAGGGGTTCCAGCAGAATGAAGCCTACCGGCAGATCCGTGACATCCTGATCAACCTACTGATCTACTTGGCCGCCGAGTTCTTCAGAAAATCGGGTGCCAATGCCGAAGCATTCGAAACGGCCCAAGGCGAAATCCGTAAGCGTTCCGCCGCCCTTGAGCGCCAGCAGAAACGGTCGGCAACGAAGAGGCGGAACTTCGCCAACTCCCTGGACGCCTTTTCGGAGGACCTTCGTTCAGGCCTGCCGACGTCGGAAGTCGCGAACCTGATGCACCTGACCCAATCGCGCATGGACGCAGCTGCCAAACTTCCCGATCAGGATAAAGCCGCAACTGCGCTTATCCGCGCAGAGCAGGAAGCTATCAAGTCGATCTCCGAGCTGAGGCAGAAATACACCAAGAAACGACCCGCCGGCGTGGCTCTAGGTAAGGAACTGCAGCGTGATTGGGATGGCTATGCCCTTGAGAGGCAACGCCTTGAGGCCGAAGTGTTCGCTCCGTTCGAGCAGCAGGTCGCCAGAACGCTCGGCGCGGTAGCCGAACAGGCACGGGTCTATGTCGACCAGCGCAAGCGGCTCGAGGAGCGAATCAAGTCGCTCGCCAACGAACGCAAGAAAGACCTGGCCGAAGCGAGCCGTCAGGCCAACGCCACAGCGGCCGATACACGACAGACCGTTTTGACGATTACCGAGCGAGCCCGCCTGGCCCTCGATGAAACCGTTCGTGCCATCGAGGCGGACCTCAATCGAACTGATCTCGCGGGTATGGACCCCGAGCGCATCGACGAAATGAGACGCCGTTGGGAAGACCAACTGACGGAAATTGAAGGGCGCCATCGCGATGCATTGATGGCTGCGCGCGATATGCTGGCTTCCTTGGCCGAAAACCTGCGGGCCTCCGACGGTGAGGAACCGGCGCAGGTCATGCAGGCAATGGAAGAGCGGATGTTGGCGCTCGAAGAGCAGGCCGACGAGGATTTCGAGATGGTTCAGCTAGGCCTGGCCGTCGCCATCATCAACCACGAATTCGCCGCCTCGATTAAACGCGTCCGGAGAAGCATTCAGGAACTGGGCCAGATTTCACGCCGAAGCGACGGCTTGCGGCCGCTTTACGAGTCGATCAGATCCAATTTCGAGCACCTCGACGGACATCTGAATTTGTTCACTCCGTTGCAACGCCGCTTGCAACGAGCGGCGGTAAGGATCGACGGGCGCGAAATTCTGAACTACTGCAACGACCTATTCGCCAACCGGCTCGAACGCCACAAGGTAGAATTGATCCCCACGGACGCGTTCGTCGATGCCGTTGTCGAGTGCTACCCTTCGACGCTGTATCCGGCGGTCATCAACATAGTCGACAACGCCCTCCACTGGTTGAACTCGGTATCCTCGGACAGACGGATCGAGCTCCATGCGGATGCGAATGGGATTTATATTTCGAACAACGGGCCAGCGATCGAGCCGGTTGACGGCCAGCGCATCTTCGAGCGGGGTTTCAGTCGCAAGACCGGCGGTCGGGGTCTCGGCCTGTTCATCTCCGCCAAAGCCCTCGAAGCCGAAGGGTTGTCCCTGGCTCTGAGCGAACCGCCGCGGGCGGACTACGCCATCACCTTCGCCATCAGCATTAAGAACATCGAGGCCCGTAAGTGACGTCAGCACAGGAATTCGCTCTGACCGCCGCGCGCAAATACTTGCAAAGCGTGGTGTTCGTTGATGACGAGATATATGTGCCCGTGCGCGAGGCGACAGAAGACGTCAAAGTCGGCGATATCGGCCCCCGGCGTATGCAGGTTTACGCCAAGGTGATGCAGCCTTCCGAACCGGCGGATCATGCGGCACGGCCAGCGGATGACGAGAAGGCGGTCAAGACAGTCGATCCGGCGGGCGGCCTGTACCATCCGAAGCAGTTGGTGGAGAGCTTTGCCAGGCAGCGTATGGTCTGCGCCCTTTACGAGCCGTCGAGGAATTTCGATACCGACCCGGAATCGGAGATTTTTAAGCTATGCGAGCGCGCCGATGCTGTGATCCTAGATTGGGATTTTCACGGCGAGCCCGGCAAGAAGGTCATCGAATTGCTTGGCCACCTCATGACGGCGGCTCAGACTACGGTGCCGCATCACGTGAGACTATGCGCCGTCTACACCTCCACCCCCAACCTTCAACATGTCGCCTCTCAGCTGTATGACACACTCAAACAGCAAGGGCTCGACATCAAGACTGACGGTCCTTTCGACCTGAATGCCGGGTCGTCGCGCATCATCGTTCTCGGCAAACCGTCGACCACCGGACGCCCGGCTGATCAGAATAAGGCCGAGGTGAAGGAAGTCGACCTAGCAGACCGCATTATCACCGAATTCGCGCGTATGCACGAGGGTATCCTACCCTCCATGGCCCTGCACGGGCTGGCGAGCGTCCGGACCAATACCAAGAAGATCCTGGACAAGTTCCGCAAGGATATGGACGGCGCATTCCTCACCCACCGTGGCCTCATCTATCCCGGTGACGATGCCTTCGAGCAGATTCCAGAGCTCCTGGCCGAGGAAGCGCTCGCTGTCATGATCGACACCAGCATCAGTCTGACCGATGCTACCAAGATTGCCGAGGACGCGATCGACGCCATGACGATCAGAACTGCCTGGGTGACCAAGGCCAAGGCGGCGACCAAGCCGGGTGAGTACCCTATTAAGCTTCTGAAGGAGGGGCCGGTTCACGTTCGCAAGGAAATTGAGCTGAACCCGAAGCAGCTGAAGGATCTCCACGACGAGCTCGACCCTGGGAAAGCCTTCGCGGCGCAACGATTGGCCGCCCTCTACGCCTCTCGGACCCAATACGGTAAGGATCGATACCTCGATTTCGGGACTATCGTGCGGTACGCCAAGCCGGTGGAAGGCAAGCCCGATGAGATACGGTATGCGATATGTCTGATGCCGCTCTGTGACTGTGTCCGGCTGAAGCCCGGCGCTTGGTACCAGTTCCCGTTCTGGGACCTTCGACCTAGTGTCGGCAAAGGTCAGGGCAAGGGCATCGTGGTCGAATTGCCGGCAAAAGAGGGCTTCGTCGAACTGTTCAGCCTGGGGAAGCCACGTGATCAGCTATGGCTTGATGATTTTCAGGCCGGTGACCAGCGCATGGTGACCGCCGGTGGCGGCAAGGATTTCGCTTTTACCGGAAAGAGTAGGGACCCGCAGTGGATCGCGCAGCTCAAACCGGCTCATGCCCAGCGTATCGCTCAGGACATCGGCACATCGTTCGCGCGAGTGGGCGTCATCGAGGCGGAATGGCTCAGGTTGAAGGCCGATCGACAAGACTGACGGCGGCGATCGAGCGTCCTACGTGAGAAGGCCACGCATTTGCTTGATCAATGCCGGCGCTAGTGCGAAACAGGGGTCAGCAGGCAGGCAGGGCACTCCGCAATAGCCACCGGCTCCAGTTGGGGACCGGTGCAGGCCCATTCTGCAGCCCTTGAGGTAATGGTTTAGGGCTGCTTTGTGAAGTTGTCCCAAGCCCGGTAGGCGGCCTCAATAAATCCAGGCGTCAAATGATCGATATCGTCGACAACGATACAAGGTCGCGCATGATGGCGGGAATCGGCGGCAGGAACACGCGGCCGGAGCGTCGCCTGCGTGCCGCGCTGCATGCACGAGGGCTGCGATTCCGAATCCACGCGAAGGAATTGCCGGGCAATCCAGACGTCGTCCTGCCTCGCTTTCGCGCCGCCATCTTTGTTCATGGCTGCTTCTGGCATCGCCACCCCGGATGCCGTTATGCGACCATGCCCGCGACACGTCCCGAATTCTGGCAGGAGAAATTTGCCAAAAATGTGCGTCGTGATGCTGCAGCGGTCACCGTGCTCCGGGAAATGGAGTGGCGGGTCGCCATCGTCTGGGAGTGCGCCCTCAGGACAGCTGCAGATGTTGAAGTTTCTGTCGCGACATTGTCAGCTTGGCTACATGATTGTGAAGACCTGCTCGAGATTGGTAGTGAAAGCGCTCGCCTCTGATCAGAGTCAGCTGCCTAACGACAGCTTGTTGCGATCTCCTCCAAATGGGGACGGTCCGTTCCCGGCCCAACAACGTCGTTCCAGTTCTCGACCAGCGCGCGGTCATTCTCGATGGTACCGTGTCGAAAGGTTTGATCGCACATGCCGAAAATGTTTGCATGGCGCAGTTTATATCGGCTCGTATATGGGGACTGCCGATATGGCAACCTATATATAGCGGTAAATTGATATACCAGCGTATATTGACACCCGTCATATAGGGTCCTATATCGGGCTAGCTCAGGCAGAAAAATCATATAGGCCATGAAGATCAGAACAGCTCGCGACATTGGTATCCTGATCAAGGAGGCCCGCACCCGGCGCGGCCTGTCCCAGGCTGCCTTGGCCAAGATGATCAACACCACGCAGACGTGGGTGTCGTGGATCGAGAACGGCAAGCCCAGCGCCGAGATCGGCAACGTGCTGCTGGCGCTGACCACGCTTGGTGTGGAGCTGGACTTTCAGATCCCGCCGGCGCCGACGTCGGCTGCTGATCATCATCATAATGCCGATGAACGGCATGTCGACGATGACGACGACGAGATTCCCTACAAGCTCTAGGTGACGATGATCATGGTGAACCCCATCGACACCCTCGACGTCTATATCGCTGGCAGACTGGTTGGGTGGCTCCACCACCTGCAGGGCGGCAAGCTTTCGTTTTCCTATCACGAGGCATGGATGGAGGGCCGGGTGGCGATCCCGCTCTCCCTGTCCATGCCGACGATCACCAGGACATACGAGGGCAAGGTCGTCGAGGCATTCCTCTGGGGTCTGCTGCCGGATAATGAGCAGACCCTCGCCAGATGGGCGCAGAGGTTCCAGGTCTCCGCGCGAAACCCGTTTGCCCTGCTCAAGAATGTCGGCCGCGACTGCGCCGGCGCCGTCCAGTTCCTTCCTCGTGGCGACCAGGTTTCCCGCGGCGAGAACGTGGAGTTGCTCACCGAGGCGCAGATCGGCGACCGCCTGCGCGACCTGCGCAAGGATGGTGCAGCGACCCGGCGAATTGGCGATCCTGGTCAGTTCAGTCTCGCTGGTGCGCAGGCAAAGACGGCGTTCCATTTCGACAAGGGCAGCAATCGCTGGGGGATCCCTCTAGGCGACACACCCACGACACACATCTTCAAGCCGCCTTTGCCGCACTTGCACGGGCATACCGAGAACGAGCATTTCTGCCTGCAGCTTGCATCCAAGCTCGGCATGGACGCTGCACATAGCCAGGTTCTCGACTTCGCAGGCGAAAAGGCGATCGTTATCGAGCGCTACGACCGCCGCAACATCGAGGGCAAGACCATCCGCATCCATCAGGAGGACATGTGCCAGGCCCTGTCGGTGATGCCGACGCTCAAGTACGAGAACCAGGGTGGGCCAGGTATCACGACGATCTCCAGAAGGGTGCTGTCGGCCTCCCTCGACCCCGTCCAAGACCGTCAGATCTTCATGGCCGCGAACGTCTTCAACTGGATCATCGTCGGCACGGACGCGCATGCAAAGAACTACTCGATACTGCTCGGTGCCCAGGGCGAGGCCCGCCTAGCTCCGCTCTACGACATCTCCTCCATTCTGCCGCACCTCGGGGGAGAGATCCAATCTGAGATGCGCGACCTTAAACTGGCGATGAAGATCGACAGAGTCTATCCCATCGAGGAGATCATGCCGCGCCACTGGGGGCGCTGTGCGTCCTCAGCAAAGGTTGGCGGCGAGTACACGGTGCGGACCATCCGCCATCAGCTCGCGGTGATGCCCGATATGGCATCGGAGTGCGCCCAAGAGCTTCGCCAGGAGGGGATCATCCATGAGATCGTTTGTCGCCTCGTCGACGCGATCGCGACGCGCATCAAGGGCTTGTCCCGGATCTATGGAGAGGAAGGTTGTGGAGGTTAAAGTCGGGCGGGGATAGCGGATCCACGGACTATGCCGGCGAAATGGACGGACCGCACACTGCCCACGGGATTCTCGCTCTAATAGCGCGCGGCCCCGGGCCGGGTAGATGGCCGGTTTCGGAACCGGCCATCGGCAGCTTGAATGACGGAAATGGGGTCGGCTGCAGAACGGCAGCTTCCCGCCGAACGCTGTCAACTTTCTCTCCGGAAAATCTGACAATGCGGGCCTACGATTTGGCGTCGAGTTGTGGCGTTTTTCGACGGTCAGTATGATTTCCGCCGGTTGGAGGTTTGTATCGGCGTTTGATGAACGGCGGCTGTTGGGTTCAAAGTGGATGGTCGCGTTGGTGTGTGGACAGCAGGCTTGCGGCGTCCCTCGATTGAGATCACCCGCAGGTTTTTGCTCTTGAGTTCATCCAGATAATCGGCCCACCACTGCATCATCTCGACGCGCTCGTCCCAGTGCTCTGCCCGGGCGTAGGCGCGCCGAACGTCGTTGTTCTCGATGTGGGCCAGCTGCCGCTCTATCGCGTCCGGATGCCACTTGCCGCATTCGTTCAGCAGAGTTGATGCCGTTGCTCGAAAACCATGCGCGGTAGCTTCTTCCTTGCTGTAACCCATACGACGCAGTGCGGCGTTAAGGGTATTGTCGGAAATCGGACGCGAAGCCGATCGAACACTAGGAAACAGCAGCGATCCATCACCAGAGATTTCTCTCAGTGAAGTCAGGACGCTGATCGCCTGCTTTGACAGGGGTGTGCGGTGCGGACGTCGCATTTTCATGCGTGCTTCAGGGATGGTCCATACCGAGCTTTCAAAATCGAACTCTTCCCATTCAGCGGAGCGAAGCTCGCCGGGGCGGGGAAACATCAGAGCCATCAACTTCAGACCGGCTCGGGTTGTAGGCTGTCCGTCAAATGCATGGATCGCCCTCAGCAAACCGCCCAAGGCCTTCTGATCGGTAATCGCGGCGCGAGGCGTTACCGTCGGACTGATGAGTGCGCCTCTGAGGGCGAAGGTCGGATCTGTCTCGGCGCGTGCGGTGGCGATTGCGTATCGAAACACGCTGCCGATGGTGGAGCGCAGTCGCCTGGCCGACTCGTATCGACCGCGAACCTCAACGCGACGGAGGGCGGCAAGGATGGTGGCCGTATCGATCTCCCGAATGCACTTATCGCCGATAATCGGATAGGCAAAGTCGAGCAGCCATTTGACCTTGCTGATCGTCCGGTCGGCACGTCCCTCCTTCTTTAGCTTGTCGACATATTCGTCCGCGATTCGCGAAAGGAGTCCTTAGCCGAATCGGCCTTCCGCAAGCTGCGTTCCTTTCCAGGGTCGACGCCAGCTAGCAGGAGCCTTTTAGCATCATCGCGCGCCTCCCGTGCCTCGGCGAGAGAGATAAGGGGATAGCTGCCCAGCGCGAGCAGTTTCTGCTTGCCCTCAAAGCGGTAGGCGACCCGCCAGAGGCGAGAGCCCGTGGGCTGTACCCATAGCTGCAGCCCGCCTCCGTCAGATAATTTCACGAGTTTGGAAGCAGGGCGGGCGTTTCGACATTTCACGTCGGAGAGGGGCATTCGTCAGGTCTCCCTTGGCTGTTTAGATACCATCAGGATGTCGAATACCAACGGAAATACCATCCCCCCGCCTCGTTGGACCAAATGCGCCCGAAGCGCTCCCTGTCCCGCTAAATTGCGCAAGGCGACCGCAAAAGATCAACAATTCCAGTCGCTTGCAGAAATTGCAGCGTAGAAGGTTCGGCGAAAGGGAGTGTCGGGAGAAGAGGGGATGGTGCCCAGAGGCGGATTCGAACCACCGACACGCGGATTTTCAGTCCGCTGCTCTACCAACTGAGCTATCTGGGCCTGTTCCGGCAAACGAAAACGCGTTGACCGGATTTCATCGAGGCGCCGTGGGCGCCCCTTGAAAGCGCGTGGGTTATAGCACGGGAATTCGGCCTGTCCAGCGCCTAGTGGGCGATTTCGGGCAGGAAAAGCGATGCCGTGCGGTGCCCCGGTTTCCATGCCGCTTGCAGGCCGGAATCGGGCACGGCATGGCACGATGCGGCCTTCGCCATCCCTGTCCGTGCCGCTATTGCCGGCTGACATGCCGTGGCACTGCCTTTAGCCGGCGATCGAGGCGCACCAATGCATTTGCGGCTCAGACGCGCCACTGGTCGCCGCCGCCTATCTGACGCCGGTCACGCCGCGGCGAAAATCGGAGGGCGACATGCCGGCGAGCTTGCGGAACGACTTGTTGAAGGCGCTGAGCGAGCCGAAGCCTGAATCCATGGCGACGCGCAGCACATTGGCGTCCTGATGCATCAAAAGCGCCTGCGCATAGCTCAGCCGCAACAGATTCACATACTCGTTGAGCGTCATGCCGGTGGATTTCTTGAACAGGCTCATGGCATATTTGGGATGGATGTCGGCGGCCGCCGCGATGTTCACGCAATCGATGTCGTAGAGGAAGTTTTCGGCGATGAAATCGCACATGCGTCCGACATTGCGCGACGATTGCTGGTCGAAGGGGCTGCCTGTTTCCTGGTCGGTCGGAGTTGCGGATACCAGCCGGTAGGGCTCGAACCGCACCCGCTCCAGCCGCAGCAGCAATTCGTTGACGGCATGTTCGGCCTTGGCCTGGTCGCCGGACCGGGCGTAGCGGTTCCAGCGCTCGAAATTATGGTTGTCGGACTGGTCGGTGGCTGATGTCACCAGTGTCGCGCCGGTCATCAGCCGGTGCCTTATATCGGTGGGCAGGTGCAGCCGGAAGAAGTGCACCAGTGGCAGATGCGCCCCGGCATAGATGGCGTCGTCGGACAAATCGTCCATCTGGTGCGGCAGGCCACCCCAGAACAGGCACATCTCGCCGGCCGAAAGCGAAATCTCGTGGTCGTTCATGCGGTAATGCACGCTGCCGCGCACGATGAAATTAACCTCGACCTGGGCGTGCCAGTGCGGCTTGAGCATCACCAGCGGATTGGTGTGAAACATCTGCAGGAGCAGCGGCAGGCCTTCCACGCTGCTGGCCCCAGGCTGGTAGAACGGCCGTTCAGGCATCTTACTTTCCGCCAATTTCATATTCCCTTTGACGGCGACAGGCCTTGCCCACTGCATAGTCTAGCCACGCTCACAGTGAGAGAGCAAATGAAATGGGAGGATTTCAATGCGCATCACAATGACCTGCGCCGCGCTCGCGCTTGCCCTGGGCTCAGCCCCGGCCTTCGCGCAATCCGGCGAAATCACCATCTGGAGCTGGAATGTCGCGGCTTCATCGCTGAAGGCGACCATTGCCGGCTTCAACAAGCAATTTCCCGACGTCAAGGTCACGGTCCAGGATCTCGGCAACCAGCCAACCTACGACAAGTCGATCGCCGGCTGCGCCGCCGGCGGCGTAGGCCTGCCCGACATCGTCACCGTCGAGAACGGTGAGGCCGAGAATTACTGGAGCCAGTTCCCCGACTGCTTCGTCGACCTGCATACGCTGGGCTACACAGCCGACGACCAGAAAAAGTTCCCCGATTTCAAGCGCACCGAGCTGGAAGTGGGCGACAAGGCCTACGCAATGCCGTGGGATTCCGGCCCGGTGGCCGCCTTTTATCGCCGCGACTTCTACGAAAAGGCCGGCGTCGATCCGACTTCGATCAAGACCTGGGATGATTTCATCGCCGCCGGCAAGAAAATCCAGGCCGCCAACCCAGGCGTCTCGATGACCGATGCCGATTTCAACGGTGACTCGGAATTCTTCCGCATGATCTCCAACGAACAGGGCTGCGCCTATTTCTCCGAGGACGGACAATCGATCACGGTCAACCAGCCCAAATGCGTCGACGCCATGACCAAGGTCAAGGAGATGAAGGACGCCGGCATCATCTCGTCGGCCGACTGGGGCACCAAGATCACCAACAACACCGCCGGCACCGTCGCCACCCAGATCTATGGCGGCTGGTATGAGGGCACCATTCGCACCGAATCTGCCGGTGAAAACGGCAAATGGGGCGTCTATCTGATGCCGAGCCTCACCGCCGACGGGCCGCGCGCCGCCAATCTCGGCGGTTCCTCACTGGCTATCACCTCGGCGTCGAAGAACAAGGAGGCCGCCTACGCCTATCTGAAATACACGCTCGGAACCAATGAAGGCCAGATCACGATGCTGAAGGAGTTCGGCCTGGTGCCGTCCCTGATCTCGGCGCTTGACGATCCCTATGTCGCGCAAGGCCTGCCTTATTGGGGCGGCCAGGCGGTGTGGAAGGACATTCTCGGCACCTTGCCGAAGGTTGTTCCGAGCCGCGGCACGCAGTTCCAGAGCGACGCCGAAATCATCGTCCGCGCCGTGCAGACCAAGTATCTGGCCGGCGGCTACCCCGACGCCAAGACGGCACTCGACGATGCCGCAAGCCAGATCGCGGCGGCAACCGGACTGCCCGTCAAGTCATAACCTCCCAAGCCGGGTCCGGGACAGGCGTTTGCGCCGCCCGGACCTGGTCGCGGCCTGTGGGGTTCTCCCACGGGACCTGTATTTGCTGGCAAACCGGCTCCGCTGCTGCGGGCCATGGCCGAAGCGGCAACGAAATGAAGGAGGAGGAAGATGCGCAATCGCAACGCCACGGCCTATCGCTTCCTCACGCCCTATCTGCTGATCTTCGCGATCTTCTGGGTATGGCCGATCATCAGCTCCTTCATGATTTCCTTCCAGGCGACGCGTACCGTGCCGTGGCGGTTCGCGCCCGGCTTCAACTGGGGCCGGTTGATCGGCGATCCGGCCTTCTTCAACGCCCTGAAGAACACGCTGCTCATCCTGGTCATCCAGGTGCCGGTGATGATCTCGCTGGCGCTCGTCATGGCGGTGCTTTTGAACTCGCCGCTCTTGAAGGCGCGCGGCCTCTACCGCTTTGCCTTCTTCGCCCCCGTGGTGGTCGGCGAAGTTGCCTATTCGGCGGTGTTCCGGCTGATGTTCAACCTCGATTTCGGCATCATCAACAAGCTCCTGAACAGCATCGGCCTGCCCAAGGTCGACTGGTTTTCCAACGTCACTCCGGCGATGGCGCTGATCATGATCGCGGTGACCTGGCGCTGGGCCGGTTACAACGCCATCATCCTGCTCGCCGGCATGCAGTCCATTCCCGAAGATGTCTACGAGGCGGCGACGCTCGACCGCGTCAGCAAGCTCAAGCAGTTCTTCTACATCACCCTGCCGTTGCTCAAGCCGGTCATCGTGTTCTGCCTCGTGCTGTCGATCATCGGCACCATGCAGCTGTTCACCGAGCCCTTCCTGATCACCGAGCGCGGCGGGCCGGGCGGCGGCACCGAGACGCTTGGCCTGCTGCTTTACCGCCAGGGCTTTCGGTCGCTCAATTTCGGCTACGCCTCGGCCGTCGCCTACACCATGGCCGGGCTGGCGATCGCCATCACGCTGGCGCAGCTGTGGCTGACGAGGGAACCGAAATGAGTTCGCGCTCCGCAGCCAGATTGGGACGCAGCATCGCTCTGCATCTGTTCCTGACGCCGCTGGCGCTGATCTGGCTGTTTCCGCTGTGGATGATGGTCGTGTTCTCGACCATGCCGGACAACGGCATCTTCAGCCCCGGCATCGAGCTGTTGCCGCACGGCAATTTCATCGACAATTTCAACAATCTGCAGCGTGACACCAACTTCGTCGGCGCCATCGGCATCTCGGTATCGGTGGCGGTGACTTACACATTCCTGTCGGTGCTGCTGACGTCGATGGCCGGTTGGGCTCTGGCCCGCTACCAGTTTTTCGGCAAGGGCGCGGTTGTCGCCATCATCCTCGGCACCATAACGCTGCCCTATGCGGTCGTGCTGATCCCGCAATTCATCATGGTGGCGCGCGACTTCAAGCTCGCCAACACCTGGGTGGCGCTGATCGTCCCGCCGCTGTTCAATTCGCTCGGCGTGCTGTTCATGCGGCAGAGTTTTTCGATGATGCCGGACGATCTCTTCGATGCGGCGCGCGTCGAGGGCGTCAAGGAATGGCGCATCTTCCTCTTCGTCGCGCTGCCTTTGGCGCGGCCGATGCTGGCCGCACTCGCCATCATCCTGTTCCTCGCCTCCTGGAACAATTATCTGTGGCCGCTTTTGATCAACAGCCAGCCGGGTTCGATGACAGCACCCGTAGCGCTCGGCACGCTGATCGGCCTCACCAAGGTGTCATGGGGCGGCATCATGGCGGGTGCGGTGATGCTGACGGTGCCGATGCTCGTCGTCTTCGTGCTGCTGCAGCGCCATTTCATCGCCGGCATCGCCGCCGGCGCGGTCAAGTAAGGGGCAGCATGGCAACGGTCACGCTTAACAGTGTCGTCAAGCGCTTCGGCGTCTTCGAGGTCGTCCATGGCGCGAGCATCGACATCAAGGACGGCGAGTTCGTCGTCTTCGTCGGCCCCTCCGGCTGCGGAAAATCGACGCTGCTCAGGATGATCGCCGGGCTCGAGGACGTCAGCGGCGGCGAGATCGCCATCGGCGGCAAGGTGGTCAACGATGTCGAGCCGGCCGACCGCGGCATCGCCATGGTCTTCCAGTCCTACGCGCTCTATCCGCATATGAGCGTCGAACAGAACCTCTCTTTCGGCTTGCGCATGACCGGCAATCCAAAGGCCGACACCGAACGGCGGGTGACGCGGGCGGCCGAGATCCTGCGCATCAGCGAATTGATGGACAGGCGCCCGAAAAAACTCTCCGGCGGACAGCGCCAGCGCGTCGCCATCGGCCGCGCCATCGTGCGCGAACCGCAGGTGTTCCTGTTCGACGAGCCGCTCTCCAACCTCGACGCCGAATTGCGCGTCCAGATGCGCGTCGAGATCTCCCGGCTGCACAAGGAACTCGGCACGACAATGATCTATGTCACGCACGACCAGACCGAGGCGATGACGCTCGCCGACAGGATCGTCGTGATGCGCGCCGGCCATATCGAGCAGATCGGCCGGCCGCTCGATCTCTATGACAACCCCGACAATCAGTTCGTTGCGGGCTTTGTCGGGTCGCCGAAGATGAACTTCATCAAGGGCCGGGTTGTCGGGCACGATGCGGGTGGCGTCGTGGTCGATCTGGCGGGTCAGGAGAAGACCCGCATCACGCAACCGCTGACCGGCGCTGCACCCGAAATGGGCAGCCCAAAAATCGGCAGCAAGGTCATTGTCGGCGTGCGGCCCGAACATTTCGGCAATGCCGGAGAGGGCGACGCCGACCTTGTGGTTGCCATCGACGTGGTCGAGCACCTGGGCGGCACAAGTTTCCTCTACGCAAGAACGGCCAATGGTGACGACGTGGTGATCCAGCGCGACGCGACAAAGGTCCCCGACACATCAGAGATCACCGTTTCAATCCGCAAATCCTACCTGTTCGACGAAAAAGGACTGCGGCTGCGCTGACCGGCCGCCGTTTCCAGCCTTCAAGGAGAATGACAATGACCGCAACCACGCCCATTCGCTGGGGCATCCTCGGACCGGGCAGCATCGCCCAGTCCTTTGCCGGTGGCGTGGCCGATTCGCGCACCGGAAAGCTGGTCGCCATCGGTGCCCGCAATCCCGCCAAGCCTGGCCTCGCCGAGAGTTTCCCCCGCGCCCGCATCCTCGATGGCTACGATGCGCTGCTTGCTGATCCCGAAATCGATGCCGTCTACATTTCGATACCGCATCCCGGCCATGCGCAATGGGCGATCAAGGCGGCCGAGGCAGGAAAGCATGTGCTGTGCGAAAAGCCGCTGGCGCTGACCGCCTTCGAGGCCGACGCCATGATGCATGCCGCGCGCAAGGCCGGCACGTTTCTCGGCGAAGCCTTCATGTACCGGCTGCATCCGCAGACGCTGAAGCTGGTGGAACTGATCAGATCGGGCGTCATCGGCGAGATCAGAATGATCAAGTCGAGCTTTGGTTTTGCGATGCCGCGCTTCATGCCGGAGCACCGGCTCTACGCCAACGATCTCGCCGGCGGCGGCATTCTTGACGTCGGCGGCTATCCCGTCTCGATGGTGCGGTTGATTGCCGGCGCCGCGGCCGGAAAACCCTTCGCCGAGCCTGACAAGGTGGTCGGTACTGCCCATCTTGGCCAGTCCGGCGTCGACGAATGGGCCTCGGCGCTGCTGCAGTTCCCGGGTGGCATTGTCGCCGAAGCCTCCTGCAGCATCTCGCTCAACCAGGACAATGTTCTGCGCATCCTCGGCACCAAAGGCCGCATCGAAGTGCCGGACTTCTGGTTCGCCGGCGGCAACCGCGACGTTGGTCTCGGCCAGATCGACGTCATTGCATCCGATGGCACGCGCGAGACCATCAGCGTCAACGAGAAGCGCCATGTCTATTCCTTCGAGGTCGACGCAGCCGGTGAGGCCATCCGCGCCGGCGGCCAAGAATTCGCCTGGCCGGGCATGGCATGGGCGGAAAGCCTCGGCACGTTGCGCGTGCTGGACAAATGGCGGGCGGCCGCCGGCCTCGAATACGGGATCGAGAAGGCCCAGCAGCGTACCAACACCATCTCCGGCCGGCCTTTGCGATCGGGCGGCACGGCGATCGCCAAGCGCACGATCCCTGGCCTGTCGAAGCCGGCGTCGGTGCTGGCGCTCGGCTTTGAGGATTTCCGCACGTTTTCCTCAGGCTCGATCCTGCTCGATGCCTTTTTCGAGGCCGGCGGCAATCTCTTCGACACCGGTTACGTCTACGGTGGTGGTTATACCGAGAAGCTGCTTGGCGAGTGGTTGAAAAACCGTGGCGTGCGCGCGCAATCGGTGGTCATCGCCAAGGGCGCGCATTCACCGCTCTGCTATCCCGATGTGATCGGCAAGCAGCTCGACCAGTCGCTCGAACGCCTGCAGACCGACCATGTCGATGTCTACTTCATGCACCGCGACAATCCGGATGTGCCGGTCGGCGAATTCGTCGATGCGATGGATCGTGAGGTCAAGGCCGGCCGCATCCGCGGCCCGTTCGGCGGCTCGAACTGGACGATGGAACGCATGGATGAGGCGATCGCCTATGCCGAACGCACCGGCAAGCAAAAGCCCGGCGCGCTGTCCAACAATTTCTCGCTGGCTGAAATGCTGGAGCCGATCTGGGCAGGCTGCGTCACGTCCTCCACGGATGCATGGAAGGCCTGGCTGACATCCAGGCAGATGCCGAATTTCGCCTGGTCGAGCCAGGGGCGCGGCTTCTTCACCGATCGCGCAGGTCGGGACAAGCAAGACAATGAGGAACTGGTGCGGGTCTGGTACTCCGAGCGGAATTTCGGTCGCCGCGACCGGGCGATCGAACTTGCCGCGAGACTGGGCAAGAGCCCGATCCAAATTGCGCTGGCCTATGTGCTCGCTCAGCCCTTCCCATCCATCCCGCTGATCGGGCCACGCACGCTGGATGAGTTGGACGACAGCCTGCGCGCTCTCGACATCACGCTTTCGCAAGCCGATCTCGAATGGCTGGATGGCGGCAGTCTGCGCGCTGCCTAGCTGGCTGCCGGCTTAACGGTCGCGGCGTCAGGTCTCGTCATCAGGCGCCCTGACGCCACGCCTGGCCGGAGTCCGCAAATTGGCGTACATGCCTGTGGTGCGGAATTGGCTCGGCGTGATGCCGTAGCAGCGGCGGAAGACCTTTGAAAAGTAGTTCGCGTCCTCGAAGCCGCACAGGATAGCGACCTCCTTCACCGGCAGAAAATCCGCCTTGGTCAGCAGCTTCGCCGCGCGTTGCAGACGCTGCTGCAGCACGAACTCGGCAGGCGGCAAGCCTTCGCTTTCAGCAAAACAGCGTGAGAAATGGGCCCGGCTGAGGCCGCTGATCTGCACCAGATCCGCCACCGGCAGCGGCTTGTCGAGATTTGCGTTGATGTGATCGATGACCGGCTGCATAACGCTCTGTTTTTCGGCAAAGGCATGGGAGCCGAAGACATCGTCATAGAGCGCCATCGCAGCCTCGTAGGCTATCGCCGAAGCAGCGCCCGGCGAAGCGGCGCCTTTGATCAGGCGCAGGCTGCAATCGGCAAGATGATCGATCGTCGCCGGCTGCAGCCGAAATACAGGACCCGAGACGCTGAGGATCGACTTGTGAATGCGCAACGCCTCCTCGCCGTTCATCGAAATCCAGAAATACTCCCAGCGCTCGTCCTCAGCCAGCCAGTAGCGGTGGTTGTGCGGCACCAGCACCAGCAATGTGTCGTTCTTCTGCAGGCGGTAATTGCGGTTCTCGTAGCGCAGCCGGCCAGTCCCGCTGATCGTGTGCTGGAGCACGGTGAACGGCGTCTGGCCGCGCTTTCGCCCATCCCAGTCGTAGATCTCGTCCTCGCGCACTTCATAGCCCGTGCTCGTCGGCATGGCATGCAGGCGCTGGCGGCCGCGCGGCAGCGAGATCGTGCGCATGGACTGTCCGTTTTGTATCAAATCCTGCAGCACAAAATTACCCCCGAAAGCATAATCCTTCTCTGGTCGCGCTCGCGAATAAGCGCATAATCCCCGTCGAAAAGCGAGAGAGATCCGCAGTCGAGGAGCGGACGGGGAGGTTGGCGAGCCCGATTCCGGCTTGTCCTGCATACATGTCGGCATGTGGCTACAGCTTCCCATTGTCATTCCTTGCCTGCAATTCGAAGTGGAATGAGGTGCGGCTGATGAGTTTCAAAATCGCTATCATCGGCGCGGGCAGCGTCGGCTTCACCAAGAAATTGTTCACCGACATCCTGTGCGTGCCCGAATTCGAGGACATCGAATTCGCGCTGACCGATGTCAGCGAGCACAACCTTCAGATGATCAAGGCGATCCTCGACAAGATCGTCGAGGCAAACAGATTGCCGACCAGGGTGACGGCGACGACCGACCGCCGCCAGGCTCTCGAAGGCGCTCGCTACGTCATCAGCTGCGTGCGGGTCGGCGGTCTCGAAGCCTATGCCGACGATATCCGCATTCCCCTGAAATATGGCATCGACCAATGCGTCGGCGACACGATCTGTGCCGGCGGCATTCTCTATGGCCAGCGCAACATCCCGGTGATCCTGGATTTCTGCAAGGACATGCGCGAGGTCGCCGAGACGAACGTCAAGTTCCTGAACTACGCCAACCCGATGGCGATGAACACCTGGGCGGCGATCGAATACGGCAAGGTCGACACTGTTGGGCTCTGCCACGGCGTCCAGCACGGCGCCGAGCAGATCGCCGAGGTGCTTGGCGCCAAGTCCACGCAGGAGCTCGACTATGTCTGTTCCGGCATCAACCACCAGACCTGGTTCATCGGCCTGCGCCTGAACGGCCGCTCCATCGGCAAGGACGAACTGGTGGCTGCCTTCGAGGCGCATCCCGTCTATTCCAGGCAGGAGAAACTGCGCATCGATGTCCTGAAGCGCTTCGGCGTCTATTCGACCGAAAGCAACGGCCATCTTTCCGAATATCTGCCCTGGTACCGCAAACGTCCCGACGAGATCACGCGCTGGATCGATATGTCCGACTGGATCCATGGCGAGACTGGCGGCTATCTCCGTTACTCCACCGAAACCCGCAACTGGTTCGAGACGGAATATCCGCAGTTCCTCGAAGCGGCGTCCAAGCCGATCGACCGGGAGAAGCGCTCCAACGAGCATGCCAGCCACATATTGGAGGCGCTGGAGACCAACCGGGTCTATCGCGGCCACTTCAACGTCAAGAACAATGGCGTGATTACCAACCTGCCGCAGGACGCCATCATCGAGTCGCCGGGCTTCGTCGACCGTTTTGGCATCAACATGGCCGCCGGCATCACGTTGCCGGAAGCCTGCGCCGCCACCTGCATCGCTTCGATCAACGTCCAGCGCATGTCGGTGCATGCCGCGATATCAGGCGACATCGATCTTCTGAAGCTCGCCGTGCTGCATGACCCATTGGTCGGCGCGGTTTCGACGCCGGAGGAGGTCTGGCAGATGGTCGACGAAATGGTCGTCGCCCAGGCGGCTTGGCTGCCGCAATATGCCCATGCGGTTCCGGCCGCAAGGGAGCGGCTGTCGACATCTCAGGTGAAGACCCGCGAGTGGGCGGGCGCCGCACGGCGCAGCGTTCGCTCGATCGAGGAATTGCGCGCCGAAAAAGCCGCGCTGAAGCAAGCCGGCTGAGACGGGCCGGCTGAAAATTCATGCGGTGATGGTGGATCCATGGGAGGCGGATCCACTGCCACGAAGCCGTTTGAATTCGAGAAGAGGCGGAGCGGGTGCAAACGCTCCGGACAAACAAGAGGGAGAGAGACCGTGAGGAATTTACGCAATATCGGCCTTGCTGCCGGACTGACGCTGAGCGTCTCGGCACTCAGTGCTTACGCTTCCGAGCCGACGGTTCCGCCGGCGCCGACACCGTTTCCCGCCGAAGGCAAGATCAACTATGTCGCGCGAGACTCGATCCTGGAGTTCAAGCCGCTCCCCGAATATCACGAGCCCGACTGGGTCACCGAGAAATACGTCAAGACCGGCAAGCTGCCGCCGGTGAAAGACAGGCTGCCGAAAGATCCGCTGGTCTTCAAGACAGGCAACATGCAGGACGGCATCGGCGTCTATGGCGATACGATGCGCCACGTCATCGGCGGGCGGCCGGAAGGCTGGAACTACGGCGCCGGTCAGACGCAAGGCTGGGGCGGCATCGACATCGGCCTCTCCGAATGCCTGACGCGCACCGCCCCGCTGTTCCAGGTCGAGGCCAAGGACACCGAGCCGCTGCCGAACCTGGCCAGGAGCTGGGATTGGTCGAGCGATGGCCACAGGCTGACCATGCACCTCATCGAAGGAGCGAAGTGGTCGGACGGCGTGCCCTTCAATGCCGACGACGTCATGTTCTACTGGGACGACGAGGTGGTCGATCCTAACGTCTCGCCGCTGAACGGTGCGACGCCGGAAACCTTCGGCGTCGGCACGACGCTGAAGAAGATCGACGACTACACCGTCGAATGGACCTTCAAGGATGCCTTCCCGAAGCAGTACCTGTACGCCATGGCCTACGGCACCTTCTGTCCGGGCCCCGCGCACATCCTGAAGCCGCAGCATCCGAAATACTCGAAGAATACCTATGATCAGTTCAAAAATGCCTTCCCGCCGGAATTCATGAACATGCCGGTGATGGGTGGCTGGGTGCCGGTCGAATACCGGCCGGACGACATCATCGTCATGCGCCGCAATCCCTATTACTGGAAGGTCGACGAAAAGGGCAATCAACTGCCCTATCTCAACGAACTGCACTACAAGCTGTCGACCTGGGCCGACCGCGATGTCCAGGCGGTGGCCGGCGCGGCCGATTTTTCCAATTTGGAGCAGCCGGAAAACTTCGTCGCCTCGCTGAAGCGTGCGGCAGAGGCGAACGCGCCGGCCCGTCTTGCTTTCGGCCCGCGGCTCATCGGCTACAATCTGCGCTTTAATTTTTCCGCCAATGGCTGGGGCAATCCGGACGAACGCGGCCAGGCGATCCGCGAGTTGAACCGCAACGAGGATTTCCGCAAGGCCGTCACCATGGCGCTCGACCGCAAGGCGCTCGGCGACTCGCTGGTCAAGGGACCGTTCACCGCCATCTATCCCGGCGGCCTGTCGTCAGGAACCAGCTTCTACGACCGCGCTTCGACGGTCTACTACCCCTTCGACCTCGAGGGCGCCAAGGCCGAACTCGCCAAGGCCGGCCTCACGGATACGGACGGCGACGGCTTCGTGAATTTCCCTTCCGGCACCGCCGGCGGCAAGAATGTCGAGATCGTGATGCTGGTCAACAACGACTACACGACCGACAAGAGCCTTGCCGAAGGCGTCGTCGCCCAGATGGAAAAGCTCGGGCTTCGGGTCGTGCTCAACGGCCTCAACGGGACCCAACGCGACGCTTCGCAATATTCCGGCCGCTTCGATTGGCTGGTCCGTCGCAACGAACAGGAACTGACGTCGGTGGTGCAGAACACCGTGCAGCTTGCCCCGGTCGGTCCGCGCACCAGCTGGGACCATCGTGCGCCGGAGAACGGCGAGGTCGATGTGATGCCGTTCGAAAAGGACCTCGTCGACATCGTCAACAAGTTCGTCTCCACCCAGGACAATGACCAGCGCGCCAGCCTGATGAAACAATTCCAGAAGATCTCGACGGAGCACGTCTACAATGTCGGCCTGACGGAGTATCCCGGCGCGCTGATCGTCAACAAGCGTTTCTCGAACATCCCACAGGGCACGCCGATCTTCATGTTCAACTGGGCCGAGGATTCGATCATCCGCGAACGGGTCTTTGTCGCGGCCGACAAGCAGGCGAAATACGAATTGTTCCCGCAAGAACTGCCCGGCAAACCCGGAGAGAAGGGGCCGATGAATTAGGTTTACCTCCCTGACTGAGAGACCTCCGGCCGCGCCGCTGGCGCGGCCGGACAAACCAACCTCCGGACGCAACCAAGGGCGCGATCGGCGAGACGAGGAAACGAACCGTCCATGCTGCGATTCCTGCTCACGCGAATAGCGTCGGCAATCCCGGTCCTCGCCATTTTGAGCCTGGCCACATTTGCCATCATCCAGGCGCCGCCGGGCGATTATGCCGACTACATCCGCTCGCAGGCGATCAACCAGGGTGGAGCCTCCTTCGCCGAGGCCGACGCGCAGGCAAAGGCCTACCGCATCGAGCATGGTCTCGATAAGCCGCTTCCCCTCCAGTATCTCAACTGGATCGGCGGCATCGTCACCCGAGGCGATTTCGGCTACAGCCTCTATTACAACAAACCGGTCGCCGACGTGGTCGGCGAGCGCCTGCCGCGCACGCTTCTCCTGGCGCTGGTCTGCCATCTGCTGGCTTCGGTGCTGGGCATAACATTCGGCATATGGGCGGCGACCCGGCAATACACCTGGATCGACTCGGCGCTGTCGGCCATCTCCTTCCTCGGCATGACGGTGCCGCGCTTCCTGATGGCGTTGATCATCGTCTATCTCCTGGTCTTCCAATTCAACGTGTCGGAGATCGGCTCATTCTTCTCGCCGCAATATGGGGGCGCGCCGTGGTCGTGGGCCAAATTCGTCGATCTGGTCAAGCATGTCTGGCCGGTGGTGGCGATCGCGACTTTCGGCGGGCTCGCCTACAATATGCGCGTCATGCGCGGCAATCTGCTCGATACGCTGAACGCGCAATATGTCGAGACGGCAAGGGCCAAGGGGCTGACCGGCGCCGCCGTCGTCATGCGCCACGCCGTGCCTAACGCACTGCACCCGCTCATCATGTATCAGGGTGTGGTGCTGCCTTACATGTTGACCGGCGAAATCGAGACGGCGATCATCTTCGCGCTGCCGACTGTCGGCCCGGCGATCGTCGGCTCCATGGCTGTCGGCGATGTCTATGTCACCGCCACCTTCATGATGGTGCTGTCGGCGACGCTGATCGTCGGCAACATCATCGCCGACATGCTGCTCGTGCTGCTCGATCCGCGCGTGCGCCAGTTCGGGGAGCGCTGAGATGCTGGCGCGCGATCCATCCCCTCCACCGCTGCCGGCCGAAGGTCGCATCGTAGCCAAACCGGCGCGCGGTAACGAAAGCTACCTCGCCCTTGTCTGGCGCCGGCTGAAGCGCTCCTGGACCGGCATGGCCGGGCTCTGGCTCGTCGTGCTGCTGCTGGTGATGGCCGTGTTCGCCGAGTTCATCGCGCCAATGGACCCGAAGGTGACGGATGTCGGCTTCGCGCCTCCGCAGGTGCCTGTTTTCCATGACAGAGATGGCGGTTTCGTCGCGCGGCCGAGGGTCTATGCGCTGGCCGATTCGGCGGACCTCGATCCGGTCACTTTCCAGCCCGTCGTCGGTCCCGACTACGATCATCCAAGGCTGCTTGGTTTCTTCGTGCATGGCGCGCCTTACAAGCTCTTCGGGCTGTTGCCGGCGGACCGGCATCTGTTCGGCTCGCTGGACGGCCAGCCGGTGCATTTCCTGGGCACCGACAAGTTCGGCCGCGACGTGCTGTCGCGTGCCATCCATGGCTCGCGCGTCTCGCTAATGATCGCGCTGACGGTCGTCTTCATCATCACCGTCATCGGCACCACCGTCGGCATGGTCTCCGGCTATTTTGGCGGCAGGTTCGATGTCTGGATGCAGCGCTTCGTCGAACTGGTGCTCGCCTTCCCGCAGCTGCCGCTCTATCTGGCGCTGACGACGCTGATCCCGGTCACCGCTCCCACCAACGTCTTCCTCGCTTTCGTCATCATCGTCATGTCGGCCTTGGGTTGGGCGCAGATGTCTCGCGAGGTGCGCGGCAAGACTTTGGCGCTGGCGCGGATCGAGTATGTGCGCGCCGCCATGGCGGTCGGCGCCACCGACCGTCGCATCATCATGCAGCACATCTTTCCCAATGTGATGAGCCATGTGATTGTCGCCGTGACGCTGGCGATCCCGACGGTGGTGCTGCTCGAATCCTTCCTCGGTTTCCTCGGCTTCGCCGTCAAGCCGCCGCTGATCTCGTGGGGTCTGATGCTGCAGGACACCGCGACCTATTCCGTCATCGGCACCTATCCCTGGATCCTGTCGCCGGTCGGTTTCGTGCTCGTCACCGTCTTTGCCTTCAACGCGCTGGGCGATGGCCTGCGCGACGCCGTCGACCCTTATTGAGGTGCCTGAGATGTCCGTCGCGCTCGCCGAATCCTTCGCACCAACCGTCCGTCACGACCATGACGGACGCCGGGGCCAGCCGATCATCGACGCCCGCAACGTCGCCGTGGCCTTCAAGGTCGAGCATGGCGTCGTCGACGCGGTCAAGGACATCTCGTTTCAGCTCTATCGCGGCGAGACGATCGCCATCGTTGGCGAATCCGGTTCGGGCAAGTCGGTGACGGCGCGCACCGTCATGGGCCTTCTGTCGCGGCGCGCCACCGTGTCCCCCGGATCGAGCGTCTGCTATGACGGGCAAAACATCCTGAAATTTCCCGAGAGCGCCCGGCGCAAGCTGCGCGGCAACCGCATCTCGATGATCTTCCAGGAGCCGATGAGCTCGCTCAACCCGATCTATACGGTCGGCAGCCAGATCGTCGAGGCGATCCGGGTGCATCGCAAAGTCAGCCGCAAGCAGGCCTGGGCGCGCGCACTGGAACTTCTGCAGCATGTGCAGATTCCCGATCCCGCCGCGCGGCTCAAGCAATACCCGCACCAGCTATCGGGCGGGCAACGCCAGCGGGTGATGATCGCCATGGCGCTGGCCAACAATCCCGATGTGCTGATCGCCGATGAGCCGACCACAGCGCTCGATGTCACCGTCCAGGCGCAGATCCTGAACCTGATCCGCAGCCTGCAAAAAGAGCTGCGCATGGCGGTGATCCTGATCACCCACGACCTGACCGTGGTGCGCCAGTTCTCCGACTACGTTTATGTCATGCAGCATGGCGAAATGTGCGAGCACAACGTCACCGAACGGCTGTTCGCCAATCCACAGCACCCCTATACGAGACGGCTGCTGGCTTCCGAGCCGCATGGGCAGCCGAAGCCGCTGCCGGAGGGCTGCGGCATCATTCTCGAAGCCAGCGGCGTGCGCGTCTCATTCATGCTGCGCCACGGCACCTTCCTGAAACCGGACTGGCGAGAGCTGGTCGCCGTCGACGATCTCGGCCTGAAACTCTGTCGCCATGAGACGCTGGGGCTGGTCGGCGAATCCGGCTCCGGCAAGACCACCTTCGGCCAGGCCTTGCTCCGGTTGATCGACGCCAAGCGCGGCGAGATCCATTTCGACGGCAAGCCGATCCATGGCCTATCGCGTGCCGAGATGCGGCCGCTGCGCTCGCGCATGCAGATCGTCTTCCAGGATCCGTTCTCCTCGCTCAACCCGCGCATGACGATCGGCCAGATCATCGAGGAAGGGCTGATCGTCAACAGCATAGGGGCGACGCGGCGCGAGCGGGTCGAACGGGTGCGCGACGCGCTGGTCAGCGCCGGCATGCCGGGCGATATACTGTCGCGGTTTCCGCATGAATTCTCCGGCGGCCAGCGGCAGCGCATCGCCATCGCTCGCGCCATAGCGCTCGAACCCGAATTCATCCTGCTCGACGAGCCGACATCGGCGCTCGACCTCTCCGTCCAGGCGCAGATTGTCGACCTCCTGCGCAAGCTGCAGGACGAGCGCGGCCTCAGCTACCTCTTCATCTCGCACGACCTCAAGGTGGTGCGCGCACTGTGCCACCGCGTCATCGTCATGCAGAACGGCAAGATCGTCGAGCAGGGCCCCGTCGACGACGTCCTGTCCAATCCCAAGACCGCCTACACCGAACGGCTCGTCAGGGCCGCTTTCGACGTGGCCTGAACATATGCCGGAGGTTAGCATGGCAAGAAGTCCCAAGATCACGTTCATCGGCGCCGGCTCGACGGTGTTCATGAAGAACATTGTCGGCGACGTGCTGCAGCGCCCGTCGCTTTCCGGCGCGACGATCGCGCTGATGGACATCAATCCGCAACGGCTGGAAGAGAGCGCCATTGTCGTCAACAAGCTGATCGCGACGTTGGGCGTCAAGGCGAAGACCGAGACCCATTCGGACCAGCGCAAGGCGCTGGCCGACGCCGATTTCGTCGTCGTCGCCTTCCAGATCGGCGGCTATGAGCCCTGCACGGTCACCGACTTCGAGGTGCCGAAGAAATACGGCCTGCGCCAGACGATCGCCGACACGCTGGGCGTCGGCGGCATCATGCGCGGTTTGAGAACCGTGCCACATCTTTGGAAGGTCTGCGAAGATATGCTCGCCGTCTGCCCGCAGGCGATCATGCTGCAATATGTCAACCCGATGGCGATCAACACCTGGGCGATAGCGGAGAAATACCCTGACATCAGGCAGGTCGGTCTCTGCCATTCGGTGCAGGGTACGGCAATGGAGCTGGCGCACGATCTCGACCTTCCGTACGAAGAGATCCGCTATCGCTCGGCCGGCATCAACCACATGGCGTTCTATCTGAAGTTCGAGCATCGCCAGCCGGACGGTTCCTACCGCGACCTTTATCCCGATCTCGTGCGCGCCTATCGCGAAGGCCGCGCGCCCAAGCCCGGCTGGAATCCGCGCTGTCCCAACAAGGTGCGCTACGAGATGCTGACCCGGCTCGGCTATTTCGTCACCGAGAGCTCGGAACATTTCGCCGAATACACGCCCTATTTCATCAAGGAAGGCCGCCCGGACCTGATCGAGAAGTACGGCATCCCGCTGGACGAATATCCCAAGCGCTGCATCGAGCAGATCGAGCGCTGGAAGGGGCAGGCGGAAGCCTATCGCTCGGCCGACCGCATCGAGGTCGAGCAGTCCCGGGAATATGCCTCCTCGATCATGAATTCTGTCTGGACCGGCGAACCTTCGGTGATCTACGGCAACGTCCGCAACAATGGCTGCATCACGTCGCTGCCCAGGGACTGTGCCGCCGAAGTGCCGTGCCTAGTCGATGCCTCCGGCATCCAGCCGACCTATATCGGCGAGCTGCCGCCGCAATTGACCGCGCTGATCCGCACCAACATCAACGTGCAGGAACTGACGGTGCGGGCGCTGATGACGGAGAACCGCGAGCACATCTACCATGCGGCGATGATGGATCCGCATACTGCGGCCGAACTCGATCTCGATCAGATCTGGTCACTGGTCGACGATCTCCTCGCCGCCCACGGCGACTGGCTGCCAGCCTGGGCGCGTGTGAGGCGCAAGATCGAAGCCGCCTGACGACCTATTTCGGATCGTCGGGGTCCGTTTCTTCCTCGTCGTCGCGGGCCTTGATGACATAGGCGCCCTTCAGCCAGCGGTTGAGGTCGATGTCCTTGCAGCGCGTCGAGCAGAACGGAAAGGTGTCGCGCGCCGAGGGCTTGCCGCATTCGGGGCAGGGGCGCTTCGGGCGCAAGGGTGTGACCTTGGAGTCGGAATTCACAGCCGGGGTCCCGCCAGCCAGCCGCCATGCACCTTGAAGCCCTCGCCGCTCAACAGCGCCACGGTCTCATAGAGCGGCAGCCCGACGATATTGGTGTAGGAACCGACCAGCTTGACGACGAAGGCACCAGCGAGGCCCTGGACGGCGTAACCACCCGCTTTGCCGCGCCATTCGCCCGACGCGACATAGGCGTCGATCTCCTCGCGCGGCAGCCGCTTGAAGCGCACCCGCGTCTCGACCAGCCGCTGACGCAGCTTGCCGCCCGGGGTGATCAGGCAGATGCCGGAATAGACCCGGTGCGAACGGCCCGACAACAGCCCGAGGCAGTTGGCGGCGTCGTCGAGGGTTTCTGCCTTGGGCAGGATGCGCCGCCCGACGGCGACGACCGTATCCGCGGCCAGCACGAAGCCCGGCGCGTAGTCGGCTTCGGTTTTCAGCGACGCGAACGCCTTCTCGGCCTTTTCCTTCGACAGCCGCTTGGCCAGCGAGCGCGGATGCTCTGCACGCAGCGGCGTTTCGTCGACATCGGCCGGCAGCACGCGGTCCGGCTCGATGCCGGCCTGCTGCAAGAGCTCGATTCGGCGCGGCGAACCCGAGGCAAGCACCAGCTTCTGCAAAATGCTCATCGCGGACCAGTCGGGCTTTGCTTACTTGAAACGATAGGTGATGCGGCCCTTGGTCAGGTCGTATGGCGTCATCTCGACCAGAACCTTGTCGCCGGTCAGCACGCGGATGCGGTTCTTGCGCATGCGGCCGGCCGTATGGGCGATGATTTCGTGTTCGTTTTCGAGCTTTACCCGGAACATCGCGTTCGGCAACAATTCCGTCACGACACCCGGAAACTCGAGGACTTCTTCCTTCGGCATTCGATACCTTTGCTTGGATGGTAGTTCCAGCGCCCTGGCCGGAATTTCGGCGGAACCTATATGATAATCGTCCGCTTGTGAACACGCTTAATCGGCGGCCTCCGGAGGTGTGAATCGACGCCCGATCCGCGCTTTCAGGCGCTCGCGCACGTCCCGGTAGGCCGCCATGATCTGTTCGCGCGTGCCGGCGGCGTCGGTCGGGTCCGGCGTCGGCCAGTATTCGACCTCGACAGCGAGCGAGCGGGTGAGTTCAAGTGCGGCGTGGTGCGCTTCCGGCGCCAGCGTGACGATGAGGTCGAAATAATCGTCCTCGAGATCGTCCATGGTCCGTGGGTGACGCTCGCCCAACGACAGGCCTTCCTCGGCAAGCACCGCATCGACGAACGGATCGCGCTCGCCGGCGCGAACGCCGGCCGAAGCGACAAAGATGGCGGCGGGCAGCATGCGGCGCGCCAGCTGCTCTGCCATTGGCGAGCGCACGGCATTCATGCCGCACAGGAACAGGATCGAACGGGGCAGGGCGCCGGGTGCCAGGGCTAGCCCCGCCAGTGCAGTACGCAGACCAGCGTGAACAGCCGGCGCGCCGTATCGAAGTCTATGTCGATCTTGCCGGATAGCCGGTCCATCAGCGTCTGCGAACCTTCATTGTGCAGGCCGCGGCGGCCCATGTCGATCGCCTCGATGTGGCTCGGCGTCGAGGAACGGATGGCGTCGTAGTAGCTTTCGCAGATCATATAGTAATCCTTGACGATGCGCCTGAGCGGCGTCAGCGACAGGATATGAGTGACGACGGCGGTGCCATCCTCGCGCGCCACGGCAAACACCAGGCGCTGCTCGGCCAGCGACAGTTTCAGCCGGTAAGGGCCGTCGCCGCTGTCATTGACGGGCTGAAAACTGTTCTCCTCGATCAGGTCGAAGATCGCCACCGCGCGTTCATGCTCGACATCGGGTGTCGACCGGCCGATCGATTCATCGAGTTCGACATCGATCAGCCTGGCGCGGGTTTGATCGGGGCCAGACATCGCCGCCTACATGTTCAACCGTATGGCGACGGAGCGTCCATGCGCCTCAAGGCCTTCCGCCTTGGCGAGCGCAATCGCCGCCGGCGCCAAGATACGCAACTGCTCCGGTCCAAGCTTGAGGATCGACGTGCGCTTGACGAAATCGAGCACGGAAAGGCCCGACGAGAAACGCGCCGATCTGGCCGTCGGCAGCACATGATTGGAACCACCGACATAGTCGCCGATGGCTTCCGGCGTGTGGCGGCCGAGAAAGACGGCACCGGCATTGCGCATCCGCGCCAGGAAACCCTCGGCATCGTCGATGGCCAGTTCGACATGTTCGGCGGCGATGCGGTCGACCAGCGGCAGCGCGGATTCAATGGTTGGAACCAGGATCACGGCGCCAAAATCGCGCCAGCTCGCCGCAGCCGTTTCGGCCCGCGGCAGGCTCTGCAACTGGCGCTCGACCGCTTGTTCGACAGCGATGCCGAAGGCCGGATCGTCGGTGACCAGGATCGACTGCGCCGATGTGTCGTGCTCGGCCTGGGCGAGCAGGTCGGCAGCGATCCAGTCCGGATCATTGCTGCCGTCGGCCACGACGAGCACTTCCGAGGGACCGGCGATCATGTCGATGCCGACGGTGCCGAATACCTGGCGCTTGGCCGCCGCGACATAGGCATTGCCCGGGCCGACGATCTTGGCGACCGGCTTTATAGTCCGGGTGCCGTAGGCAAGGGCGGCGATCGCCTGCGCGCCGCCGACTCGGTAGATTTCCGACACGCCTGATATGTCGGCCGCCACCAGCACCAGCGGATTGATGATGCCGCCCGGCGCCGGTACGACCATGACGATGCGCTCGACGCCGGCCACCTTGGCCGGCACGGCGTTCATCAGCACCGAGCTTGGATAGCTCGCCGTGCCGCCCGGCACATAGAGCCCGACCGCCTCGACCGCCGTCCAGCGCCAGCCGAGCTCGACGCCGGCGGCATCCGTATAGCGGTCATCCTTTGGTCGCTGCCGCTCATGATGCGAGCGGATGCGGTCGCGCGCGAATTCCAGCGCCTCGATCGTCTTTGGATCGGCGGCCGTGTAGGCCTGGGCGATGTCGTCCTTCGAGACGGCGATGCCCAATCCAGTCAGATCGGCGCGATCGAATTTCTGTGAATAGTCGATCAGCGCCGCGTCGCCTTCGGCGCGCACGCGCGCGATGATGTCGCGCACCGCGGCATCAACGTCGGCGGACACTTCCCGCTTGGTCAACAGGAAGGCGGCGAAACGCTGCTCGAAATCGGCGTCGGACTGACGAAGCTTGATGGCCATCGGACGCTCAGGCCTTGTGGATGGGGCGCGAGGTGGCTTCCCACGCCCCGCCAATATCGGCAAGGCGCGCCTCGATGCATTCGACGTCGAGCATGATCGTGCCGCCGCCGGCAAAGATCAGCTCGACGATGCCCGCCGGCTTGCTGATCTCGATGAAGCTGATCGCCAGCAGCGACAGGACCTCATTGGGCTTGTCGCGGGCGATGCCGTTGGTCTTGGCGCCGAGCACCCGGTCGAAATGCAGCACCGCCTGCCGCCGCTCATTGTGCTGGCGAAACAGGCCGGATTTGGCCTCCCAGACGAAACGGTTCATGGTCAGCAGGAAACGCTTGGCCGCAGGCAGGAATTCGAGGTCGCTGACCTTCATCACGGCATCCTGGACATGGGCCGAAACGATGCTCAGATCCTGATCGTCGAGCGCGATAAGCTTAAGGGCAGTCATGCGGATTTCGCACCTGAAGGTTGATAACTGAACCTTCTGTTAGGCGGTCTTTCCCGTCCGCGCAACCGCACCGCGAGGCCTTGCGATTGGCCTATGCGGAAATCCGCTCGATCACCGCGCCGCAGTTGGATAGCTTTTCTTCCAGCCGCTCGAAGCCACGGTCGAGATGATAGACCCGGTTGACCGTGGTCTCGCCTTCCGCCGCCAGGCCGGCGATGACCAGCGAGACAGAGGCGCGAAGATCGGTCGCCATGACCGGCGCGCCCTTCAGTTTCGGCACGCCGTCGACGATCGCCGTCTGGCCCGAAAGGGTGATGTGAGCGCCGAGCCGCGCCAGTTCCTGCACATGCATGAAGCGGTTCTCGAAGATCGTCTCGGTGATCCGCGACTTGCCCTTGGCCATCGTCATCAGGCCCATGAACTGCGCCTGCAAATCGGTCGGGAAGGCCGGAAACGGCGCCGTCGTCACGTCGACCGGCGCAATGCCGGCGCCGTTGCGCCTCACACGAATGCCGGAATTGGTCGGCGTGATCTCCGCACCCGTCTGGGCGATCACGTCCAGTGCGGTCTGCAGCAGATCCGGACGCGCACCTTCGAGCACGACGTCGCCGCCGGTCATGGCGACGGCCATGGCATAGGTGCCGGTCTCGATGCGGTCGGGAATGACGCGTACGCGCGCACCGGAGAGCGATTCGACGCCGTCGATGGTGATTGTCGGCGTGCCGGCGCCGGAAATCTTCGCACCCATGGCATTGAGGCACTCGGCGAGGTTGACGATCTCGGGCTCGCAAGCCGCGTTTTCCAGCACCGTCTCGCCCTTGGCGAGCGCCGCGGCCATCATCAGCACATGGGTGGCGCCGACCGAGACCTTCGGGAAGATATAGCGGTTGCCGACAAGGCGGCCATTCCTTGTCTTGGCGATGACATAGCCGGTGTCGACGTCGATGTCGGCACCCAGCGCCTGCAGGCCCTCGAGGAACAGATCGACCGGCCGCGTGCCGATGGCGCAACCGCCCGGCAGCGACACTTTTGCTTCGCCCATGCGGGCCAGCAGCGGGCCGATCACCCAGAACGAGGCGCGCATCTTCGACACCAGCTCGTAGGGCGCTGTGGTGTCGACGATGTTGCGGGCGGAGAAGTTGATGGTGCGCGAATAGCCCTCATTCTGCTTCTCGCGGCGGCCATTGACCGAATAATCGACGCCGTGGTTGCCCAGGATGCGGATCAGTTGCTCGACATCGGCCAGATGCGGCACGTTTTCCAGCGTCAGCGTGTCGTCGGTCAAAAGCGAGGCGATCATCAAAGGCAACGCCGCGTTTTTCGCGCCCGAGATCGGAATGCTTCCGGAGAGCTGGTTGCCCCCGACAATTCTGATGCGATCCATGGAAGAAAGTCCCTCTCGGCCAAACAGGGCCGGTTCAATCGTTTGAGTAGCGGCCCGTCTAGACCATTGGCCGATCTGGTTCAAGAATTACGCTGGTTCAAGAAATGGGATTTCGCCCACCCCGGGCCAAGAGTGGCCGATTTGAGTTAATCTTTTTGTATTTCCTTCGATGCAGCGAGCCCGTCCGGCCGTTGATCTGCATCTCCGGTGCGCCGCGAGCGTGACTGCGCCTTGCGCTTCTGCAGATTGGCGCGCAATTGCTCTGCCAGCCGATCCTTGCGGATTGTTGCGCTGTTATTCGGTGGACCATCCTTTTTCACTGGAATTGCCTTGTCATCCATTGTCCCGCTCTGGCCCGTGAGCAGCCAGCCCGCCATTCAGGGATAGCCAACATTGTGGCGCCCCCATGTCATTAAAAGCTATCCGGCAAAGGCTTTCACAGAAGCGTTGCGCTTGGCCTTGCGCTTGCCGGTTCGATATGGCAGAAGCCCCGCCATCAGCGGCTGCGGTAGCTCAGTGGTAGAGCACTCCCTTGGTAAGGGAGAGGTCGAGAGTTCAATCCTCTCTCGCAGCACCAGTTTCCAACATCCTTGTTGCCGCACATTCGTCCTCTGCATTTGCAAGGGCGAGGCGGCTACACGGGAACGGCGCGGCCGTCGTGCTGGCGGACCTCATCAGCGGTGCATTGCTCCAGAAAATGGCTGCCACAGGCAACTCCAGCCGAAGCGCATTCCCGGCAAGACACGATTCGTTAACCAAGATGCTGTTCATCGACATGACGTATTGTGGCATGGATGCCCGTCTGCGTCGGTCAAGTCCATGCTTGTCAGGAAGAGGGCCGAAAGGCTCCTGATCTGGGCGGAACCTAAAACCGCCCGAAACAAAAGAACGTGCAAGGCATGAACGTGAGCGAAAACGTGCAAAACGCCCCCGGTGCTTCCCGTCTTTGGACACTGCCGGCCATCATGGCAGCGTTCTTATGTCTGTTCGTTACCGGCGCGTTCGCGGAGACGCGTGCTTTGAAGATTCAACATCTCCATACGGGCGAGAAGGCTGAAATCGTGTTCAAGCGCAATGGGCGCTATGATCCGGCGGGATTGAAGAAGATCAATTTGATGCTGCGCGACTGGCGTCGCAACGAACCGACGAAGATGGATCCGCGCCTGCTCGATCTTGTCTGGCAGGCCTATCGCGCCAGCGGCTCGACAGCCTATATTCACGTGGTCAGCGCCTATCGGTCGCCAGCGACGAACGCCATGCTGCGCAGCCGCTCGAAGGGCGTGGCTCGGGAAAGCCAACACATGGTTGGCCGCGCGATGGACTTCTTCCTGCCGGATGTGCCGCTGAAGAAGCTGCGCGACATCGGCCTCAAGATGCAGGGCGGCGGCGTAGGCTATTACCCGACCTCCGGCTCGCCTTTCATACATATGGATGTCGGCAATGTGCGGCATTGGCCTGGCATCAGCCGCCAGGAACTCGCAAGGGTATTCCCGAACGGCAATACGCTGCATGTGCCGAGCGACGGCAAACCGCTGCCCGGTTATGGGCAGGCGTTTGCCGCCTACAAGTCGCGCAAGGGCACCGGCGCGCCCAACATCGACCTGGCAAGTGCCGACGGCGGCCAACGCAGGCCGCGCGGCCTGCTGGCGACGCTTTTGGGCGGGCGCGGCGCGGACGAGACCGATGATGTCGCCGAAGCGGTGCCGGCGCCACGCAAGCCGGCCAAGTCCGTTGAACCCAGGCCCGCCGGCATCGCGATCGTGCCGCCGCAGGATGCCCAGCGCGCTGACATCCAGATGGCTTCCGTCGATCGGGTCGAAGATCGTCGATTGGGCCGGAAGGAAAGACGCCTGAAGCGATCGTCATGGCGATGGCGCCGGGCTCAGTGCCGCTGCCAGCCTTCGCCCCGCGCACCGGGCCAACGACCAGCATTCCGACCCCGCAAATCGCGCAACTTGCAACAGCCAACGCTTCCACGGCGCGGGCCGAACTGGCCAATCCAGCGGCAACCGATGCTGAAATTCCCTCGGGCAAGTCGGATGCCGGCCCCGCGAGCGGCGCGCCGGACCTTGTGGCGCTCAACATCCCGTTGCCGACATGGCGACCGGAAAGCTTGACAAGCCCGATGCGCCAGCCTGAAGCAGACAAAGCCGGCGATGCGGTCGCTGCCTTGCTGGCCTTGAACCACGCCGATGACGGCCACAATGGGTTGGCCGGCCAGCGGGTCTCGGTTGCCCAATCGAAGCCCGAAGATCGCGTCAGGACCAGCCCGAAGGCCGACCGTGTCCAGCCAAATCTCGATCCCGAAGCCACCGCGGTCATCGTGCCGGCAGCGTTGTCCGGCCGGCTGATTGAGACGGGTCGTGGCATCGCCGGCGGAGCTAGCCCTGCGGCGGCGTCCGTCATTGCCGCCAATCTCATCCGCACAGCGCCGGAGCACATCTATCTCGATGGATTCCAGCCGCGAGGACAGACCTCCGATCACCGACGCTTCACCGGTTCAGCGGTCAAGTTCCTGCCCATCGCCAGCTTCAGATAGACGCAAGCCCTCGTTCGAGCCGACGTGGATGTGTTGCACGACTGGCTTGGCTGTCATGGGATTGCAAGTCATGCCGAACTCTCGATGGTTCTGTAAGAAAAGTTCCAAATTTGACAAACATGTGCGAAATTGTAAGATAATTGTCTTTCCGTCGACGATAGGCGATGACAATGTCGATCCGCGAAGAACTGGCCAATACGACCGTGGCGTTCACCTCCGCGGAAGAGAAGATCGTCCAGGTCCTGCTCGCCGATTATCCGATGTCGGGGCTGGGCACCGCGACCCGGCTGGCACGGCGCGCCGGCGTCAGCGACCCGAGCGTGACGCGGCTGATGACCAAGCTTGGCTATGTCGGCTTTGCCGACTTCCAGGCACGCCTGCTCACCGAAGTCGAATCCAGGCTGCATTCGCCGCTTTTGATGATGGAGGCCAAGCGTCCGGGCGGCTCCAGCGAAGGCACCGCACTTACCTATTTCCATTCGGTTTCAGACAGCCTGGAGCGCACCCGCACGGCAGTGCCGGTGCAGGCCTACACGCGCGCCGTCAACATGCTGCTGGAGAGCAAGGGCCAGGTCGTGCTGCTGGGCGGCCGGTTCAGCCGGCATATCGCCTCCATGCTGGCCGGCTACCTCCTGCAGTTCCGCTCCGGCGTGCGCGACATCGGTTCGTTGAGCCCCGCCGATTTCGACCTGTTGATCGACCTTGGCAAGCGCGACCTCCTCGTCGTGTTCGACTACCGGCGTTACCAGTCGGACGTGGTGAGCTTTGCCCAGCAGGCCAAGGAGCGCGGCGTCTCCATCCTGCTGTTCACCGATGTCTGGCTGTCGCCGATATCTGACATAGCGGACCTGACCATGGTCGCCGCGATCGACGCCAACTCGCCGTTCGACACGCTGGCGACGGCCGTTGCCCAGATGGAAACCGTGTTTGCCCACGCGCTGGAGAGCCACGGCGCCGGGGTGCGCAAGCGCATCGAGGACATCGAAAGGATCCGCAGCGCCAATGCGGTCACGCTCGATACCGCCCTGTCGTCATCGGCCGACGACGCCGCCAAATCCAAAACCACAAGGAAATAGTGTCGTTGCGCCCAGTGCAGCGATTGCAAAGCGCCGCGACGCAGAGAAGGAAGCGACAATGCCCGACAACCAGACCATCATCGATGCCGTGCAGGCTGAGATCGAGACCGATCGCGACTGGTTGATCGGCCTGACCCGCGACATGGTTCGCATCCCTTCGGTCAACCCCAAATTCGAGCCCAACCCGGCGATCAACCGCGAGGCGGATGTCCAGGCGCTGCTCGAACCGATCCTCAGGCAGGACGGGTTCAAGACCGAGCAATGGGATGCCTTGCCCGGCCGGCCCAATCTGGTCGGCGAATGGGCGGGAGACGAGGACCGCAGCCTGATCCTGTGCGGCCACATCGACGTCGTGCCGGTCGGCGCGATGAAGGACTGGTCGGTGGATCCGTTCGGCGGCGAGATCACCAATGGCCGCCTTTATGGCCGCGGCGCCGTCGACATGAAGGGCGGCGTCGCCGCTTGCGTCGCCGCAGCACATGCGATCCGCAAGGCGGGCATCACGCTGCAGGGCCGGCTGGCCATCCATTCCGTCGTCGACGAGGAAGCCGGCGGCTTCGGCGCCATGGACGCGGTGAAGAAGGGCAAGCTCGCCAAGGCGGTGCTGGTCGCCGAACCGACCTGGGGCGATGTCCTGCCCGTCGAAGGCGGGCTCGAATGGGCGCGGGTGACGATCCGCGGCCGCAACGCCCATTCGGCGCTGCGCTACAACGAGATTTATCCGCAGCGCCACGACAAGGACCGGCTCGAGCCGGGCGTCAACGCCATCGAGATCGCCGCTCGCTTCATCGCCGCCGTGCGCCAGTATGAACTGGACCGGACGCGGGCGAAATCGCATCCATTGCTGCCGCTCGGTATGAACACGATCAACATCGGCGTCATGCATGGCGGCACCGGCCTTGGCGAACACGGCCTGCCGACCGTCATGACCAACCCGGCCATCATTCCCGACGTCGCGGTGCTCGATCTCGACATGAAATTCCTGCCCGATGAGAACTCGGCCGACTACCGCCGCGATTTCGAGACGTTCGTCCACCATTTCGCCCAGACCGATGCGTGGCTGCGCGACAACCCGCCTGCGATCCAATGGGAGCTCGGCGGGCTGTATTTCCCGCCGATGAACACCCCGGTCGATCATCCGCTGGTGACCTCGCTGATGAAGCGCAAGGCCATGGTCGGCAAGGCGCCGCAGGCGCGCGGCTTCGTCGCTGTGTGCGATGCCGCGCACTATGCCGGCGCCGGCGTCGACGGTGTCATCTTCGGCCCGTCGGGCGACGGTTTTCACGGTTCCGACGAATATGTCGAGGTCGAATCGGTGGTCGAGACCGCCAAGGTGATCGCTGCTTCGGTCATCGACTGGTGCGGCATCCGCTGAGGCGGAGCTGCTATTCCGAAACGGTCAGGCCGGGCGTTTCAGGCGTCCGGCGACGGCGCCCCATGAAGCCTTGATCATGCCGACCAGGCCGCTCGGGTAGGCCAGCATCACGCCGATGATCAGCACCGCCGTGATCATCGGCCGCCACGCACCGAAATCGGCCATCCATTCGGCGAAGATCGTCAGCACGAAGGAGGCGATGATGGCGCCGTAAATGGTGCTGGTGCCGCCGAGCAGCACCATCGACAGGATGATGGTCGCCAGGCTCATGCCGAAGACGTCGATCGAGGCATTGCGCTGGTAGGCGGCGTAGAAGGCGCCGGCGATGCCGGTGAAGAAGGCGCTCGCGGCAAGCGTCAGCATGCGCTGGCGGACGATCGAGACGCCGCGGCTGACGGCGTATTCCTCATTGTCGCGCAAGGCGACGATACTGGCCCCGGCGCGTGAGCGCACGAACACGCGCAGGAACAGCGTGCTCGCCACCAGCAGCGCCAGCGCGATGTAGAAATAGGCTGACTTGCCGTCACGGACCATATTGTGGTCGAACACGTAAAGTCCGGGAATGCGCACCAGCCCTTGCGTGCCACCGGTGATGGCGGACTGGCTGATGATCACCTGCATGACCAACTGCGCGAAGCCGAAAGTGACCAGGATGATGTAGATGCCCTTCAGCCGCAGGATCGGGATGGTCACCAGGATCGCCGCCAGGGTTGCGATGACACCGCTGGCAAACAGCGCGATCCACGGGTCGAATTCGGCCAGCTTGGTCAGCAGGCTGTAGGCATAGACGCCGATGCCGAACAGCGCCAGATGGCCGAAATTGAAAACGCCGCCATAGCCGAGGCTAAGATCCCAGTTCGAGGCGACGATCGCATAGATGAAGGCCATGATCAGGATGTGGCGGGCATAGGTGTCGCCGAAGATCAGCGGCAGCAATGCCAGCAAGGCGAAGCCGATCACGAAGCCGATGGCCTCCTGCTTCCACGGCGTGCGGCCGGGAGCGATCGGGGTTGCCGCCTCTGCATGGCCAAGGGTGATCGGCGATGTCGTGTTGGTCATGCTAGGCCTCGGGAGCGGCTGGCGAAGATGCCCTCGGGGCGTACCATCAGGGTCAGGATGAGCACGCCAAACAGCAGCGCGGGTGTCCAGTATAAGCCGAAATAATAGCTGCAGGCGGCCTCGAAGAAGCCGATCAGATAGGCGGCGAAGATCGGACCCGATATGCTCGATATGCCGCCGAAAACGACGACGATCAGCGCCTTGAGCAGCGGGTCGCTGCCCATCACCGGCGACATGAAACGGTAGCCGCCCATGAAGATGCCGGCGAGCCCGGCCAGCGAAGCGGCGATGGCGAAGGCCAGCCCATAGAGCGCGGTGACGTTCAGCCCGACAAGATGGCTGGCATCTTCGTTCTGCGCCACGGCGCGCAGCGCCAGTCCCAGCCGCGTGCGGTTGAGGAACACCCAAAGTGCGGCCAGGATCAGCGGCGTGATGACGATGATGGCGATCTGGTGCAGGGAAACGCCGACGCCGCCGATGGTGGCGTTGCCGGCGATCAGGGCAGGGATCTGCTTCGAGCGCGGTCCCCAGATGGTCAAGGCGCCGTTCTCGATCAGCGATCCGGCCGCCAGCGTGGTGATGACGACGACCAGCACGATGTTGGGCCGGCCGATCAGCGGCCGCACGACGCTCGCCTGCAGGATCCAGCCGACGCCGGCCATGACGACGACGGCGATCGGAAAGGCGACCGCCGCTGGCAGGCCGAGTTCGACCAGTTGCCAGGCGATGTAGGCGCCCAGCATCATGAACACGCCATGGCTGAAATTGAACACGCCGATCGTTGTCCACACCAGAGCCAGCCCGACCGCCATCATGGCGTAGAGCGAGCCCTGGAACAGGCCGCCGAACAGGATTTCCGCCAATGCGCTCATCTTCGGATTTTCCTAATGGCCAAAATACATCGACATGATCTCGCCGTGGTCGAGGCTTTCGCCCGGCTTGATCTCGGTCGCCACGGC
This sequence comes from Mesorhizobium sp. M0243, assembly GCF_040321775.1. Classification (NCBI taxonomy): domain Bacteria; kingdom Pseudomonadati; phylum Pseudomonadota; class Alphaproteobacteria; order Hyphomicrobiales; family Phyllobacteriaceae; genus Mesorhizobium; species Mesorhizobium sp. M0243. Next base: position 58,894 of record NZ_JAMYSF010000028.1, read on the forward strand.
GCCATGGTTGACGAGGTAGAGTTGCTGCGTCAGCTCCAGCAGGAATTCGATGTCCTGCTCGACGACGATGAGCGGCACGCCGCCGCGCGAAATGTCCATGACGGAGGCGCAGAGCTCGTCCTTGATCTTGGGCGCCAGTCCAAGCGTCGGCTCGTCGAGGATCAGCAGGCGCGGATGGCTCATCAGCGCGGTGCCGATCGACACCATCTGGCGCTCGCCGCCCGACAGCGTGCGCACGCGCTGGCGCCAGCGTTCCGCCAGTTTCGGGAACAGCTTGATCACCTTCTCGCGGTTCTCGGCCTCATGTGGCCGGGCACGCGGCGAATAGGCGCCAAGCGCCATGCAGTCGGCGATCGAGAGATCGGGAAACAGCCGGTTGCCTTGCGGCACATGGATCAGGCCGGCGCCGACGATGGCGCGTGCACTGCGGCCGGCAATGTCTTGCCCGTCGAACAGGATGCGGCCGCTCTTCGGCTGCAGCAGCCCGGAGACTGCGCGCAGCAGCGTCGTCTTGCCATGGCCGTTGGGGCCGAACAGGCCGACATTGCCGAAACGGCCGGCCTCCAGCGAGATATCGTGCAGCACGGTGACGCGGCCATAGCCGGCGGTGACGCCTTCGACGCTGAGAATGGGGTTCACGCCGCCGACCTCCTCGTGCCGAGATAGGCTTCGATGACGCGCGGATCGGCGATTACGCCTGCCGGATCGCCGGCGGCCAGGACACGGCCATTGTTGAGCACCAGCAGATGCTGCGAAAGGCTCATCAGGAAGGTCAGCACGTGCTCGATCAGAAGGATGGTGATGCCGCGGTCGGCGGTGCGGCGGATCAGGCCGATCGACGTCTCGATCTCGGGCTTGGTCAGGCTCGATGCCGGCTCGTCGAGCAAGAGCATGCGCGGCTGCATGGCAATCGCGGTGGCAAGCATCAGGCATTTGCGCTCGAACACGGATAATTCGCCGGCAAGCCGGCCGAACGACTGAGATCCCAGACCGACGAACTCCAGCGCCTCGGCGGCGGCATTGCGGCCCGTGGCCGCTGTCTTTTCCTGCTTGCCGTAACTGGCGCCGATCAGCGCGTTCTCGAACACGGTCAGCCCGTCGAAGCTGGTCTCGCGCTGAAACGTGCGGGCGAGGCCGAGGCGCGCGATGGCGTGTCCCGATTTGCCGTTTATGGCAATGCCGTCAAAGCGGATCTGGCCCCGGTCGGGGCCGAACGGTATGCCGGTGATGATGTTGAACAGCGTGCTCTTGCCGCTGCCGTTCGGGCCGGCGATGCCGAAGATCTCGCCGGCCTCGACCTTGAACGACACGCCGTCGACGGCCTTCAGCGAACCGAAGGCCTTCGACACGTCGTCCAGTTCAAGCAGGGCCATTCCCTACTTCATCCAGGGCTGGATCTTGAAGGCGCCGGTGGCGTATTTCTCCGGAGAGATCAGCGTGCGCTGGCCGTCCCAAATCTGGAAGAAGGTGATTGGGATGTAGTCGTCGCCCTGTGTGGCAAGGTGGGTGGCGGGATCGAATTTCAGCCGCCCTTCGGCGACCTGCTTGTCGGTCTCCGACAGCGCCTTCATGATCGCCGCATGGTCGGATGCGCCGCCGACCTTCTTGACCGCGTCGAAATAGACATTGGTCATTTCGTAGAGGCCGACGCCGTAGGTGCCGCTCTCGACGCCGTATTTTGCCTTGAACTTGGCTGCCACCTCGTCGGCGCGCGGGTTCTTCGGCGTCGTCAGCGCGCCGCCGAGCAGGTTGTAGATGACACCATCCGACTTCTTGCCGGTCAATTCGACGAATTCCGGAACGCTCGGTGCGTATTGCAGGAAGACGAGGCTCTTGGTCGGCTGCTCGAGGAACTGGTTGAGGAAGGACGCCGAATTGCCCGGCAGATAGTCGGTGTTGATGACGACGTCGGGAACGTTCTCGCGCACCTTGGCGAGGATCGAACGCCAGTCGGTCACTTCGCCGAAGGGCACGATCTCGTCGACGGTGATGGTCCAGCCCTTCTCCTTGAAGGTCTTCTTCATGCCTTCGGAGATGGTCTTCGAATAAGCGTTGTCGGACGAGATGATGGCGACCTTCTTGGTCGGCAAGGTGATCTTGCCGTCGGCCGCGAGCTTCTCGACGAACAGGGTGACGTCGGTGTTGTAGGCGTCGAAGGAAGGCGTCAGCGACCAGCAGCACATGTATTTATCGGGGCTCGGCGCGATGATGTCCCTGGTCTGCTGCGAGGTGGCCGCGAGCATATAGGGCATTTCCGCTTCGGCCATGTTGTCGATCTCGAAATTGGTCAGGCTGGCATAGCCGGTCAGCATGAAGTGCACGCCCGGATCGCCAAGCAGGCGCTCGACCGCGCTGGTGACGTTGCCGGCGGACTGATCCTTGACGTCGCCGACCACCAGTTCGAACGTATCCCCGGCAACGCCGCCGGCTGCGTTGGCCTCGTCGATGGCCATCTGCACGCCGCGCTGGAATTCCTGGCCGTCCGCCGCGGCAGGGCCGGTCAGCGGCGCAAGCAGGCCGATCTTGACGATTTCGGCAAAGGCGGGTGCGCCTGAGACGGCAAACATGCCAATCAGCGTCGTGCTCATCAGCATATGGCGGATTCGACTTGCGGCGGATTTGGGCTTCATCGTGCTGTTCCCTGTTTTCCTCCCGTTCATCGGGAGTTGGATAATTGACAATCTACGCATAATTGTTCTTATTTGAAAAGGATTTTTCAACGCAACCTAGCCGGGAAGATGGTTCCCGCAAGGTATGGAAGCCGTGGCGCTTTGCTGCGCAACTGCACTAAAACAGGGCAATTCCCGACGGAGCGGACAATGACGATCTCGCAGAAGACCCTTGAAACCAGCCACGGCAAGATCGCTGTTCGCCAAACCAGTGGCCAGGGAACCGCTGTTATGCTGATCCACGGCAATTCATCTTCCAGCGCCGTTTTCCGCAACCAGTTGGAGAGCCCGCTAGGCGAGCGCTACCACCTCATCGCTCCCGACCTGCCCGGCCATGGGGCGTCCGGCGATGCGATCGACCCGGAGCGTTCCTACAGCATGGAAGGCTATGCCGATGCCATGACCGAAGTGCTCGGGCTGCTCGGTATCGACAAGGCCATCGTCTTCGGCTGGTCGCTCGGCGGCCATATCGGGCTTGAGATGATCGACCGCTTTCCCGGCCTGCTTGGCCTGATGATCACCGGCACGCCGCCCGTCTCGCCCGAGGAGGTCGGCAACGGCTTCAAGCCGAGCCCGCATATGCACCTTGCCGGGCAGGAAACCTTCACTGACGCGGATGTCGAGGCCTATGCGCGCAGCACCTGCGGCGAGCCGTTCGAGCCCTTTCTTATCGACACGGTGGCGCGCACCGATGGAAGGGCGCGGCGCCTGATGTTCGAAAAGTTCGCGGCCGGCACCGGGCGGAACCAGCGCGAGATCGTGGCCGGCAAGACGCCGCCGATCGCCGTTCTGAACGGCATCGACGAGCCATTCGTCAACATCGATTTCGTCTCCGCTGTGAAGTTCTCCAATCTGTGGGAAGGCAAGGCCCACCTGCTCGACAAATCCGGCCACGCGCCGTTCTGGGATTCGCCGGATCGCTTCAATCCGGTCTTCGCCCGCTTCCTGGCAAGCTTCGACAGAGCGTAGGTCCGTCGGAAAACCGGCGCCACAGACCCCGCCTTCGAGACAGGTGGGTGACAATCACGCGCACCTACCGTATATTGACATAAAGATATCCTTATGTGACATGAAAAGGCCTGTCGCCAAAGGGATAAAAAATGTCGCAGAATTCTGCATCGCTGGACACATTGTTCGGCCCCGTCGCGGCAAAACCGGACGGCTCGGAAGTGCTTGCCGCGCTGACGGCAGCAGCACGCGAACGCATCCTCATCCTCGATGGCGCCATGGGCACGCAGATCCAGGGCCTCGGCTTTGACGAGGACCAGTTTCGCGGCGAGGCCTTCGCCGGCTGCGCCTGCCACCAGCAAGGCAACAACGATCTTCTGATCCTGACGCAGCCGAAGGCGATCGAGGAGATTCACTATCAATACGCCATCGCAGGCGCCGATATCCTCGAAACCAACACCTTCTCCTCGACCTCGATCGCCCAGGCCGATTACGGCATGGAGGATGCCGTCTACGCGCTGAACCGCGATGGCGCGCGGCTGGTGCGGCGCGCCGCTGTTCGGGCCGAGCAGCAGGACGGCAAGCGCCGCTTTGTCGCCGGTGCACTCGGGCCGACCAACCGCACCGCCTCGATGTCGCCCGACGTCAACAATCCCGGCTATCGCGCCGTGACCTTCGACGATCTGCGCCTCGCCTATGGCGAGCAGCTGCGCGGCCTGATCGACGGTGGCGCCGACATCATCCTGATAGAGACCATCTTCGACACGCTGAACGCCAAGGCGGCGATCTTTGCAGCGGAAGAGATCTTCATCGAGAAGGGCGTGCGCCTGCCGGTGATGATTTCGGGCACCATCACGGACCTCTCCGGCCGCACGCTGTCGGGCCAGACGCCGACGGCCTTCTGGCATTCGGTGCGCCACGCCAGCCCCTTCACCATCGGCCTCAACTGCGCGCTCGGTGCCAACGCCATGCGCGCGCATCTGGCCGAGATATCCGGTGTCGCCAACACCTTCACCTGCGCCTATCCGAATGCCGGCCTGCCCAATGAATTCGGCCGGTATGACGAGAGCCCGGACTTCATGGCCGCGCAGATCGAGGATTTCGCCAGGGAAGGGCTGGTCAATGTCGTCGGCGGCTGCTGCGGCTCGACCCCGGACCACATCCGCGCCATCGCCGAGGCGGTGAAAAAGTATCCGCCGCGCGTCATTCCGGACATCGAGCGCAAGATGCGCCTGTCCGGGCTGGAGCCGTTCACGCTGACGGACGAAATTCCCTTCGTCAATGTAGGCGAGCGCACCAATGTTACCGGGTCGGCCAAGTTCAGGAAGCTGATCACGGCGGGTGACTATGTCGCCGCGCTCGACGTGGCGCGCGACCAGGTCGCCAATGGCGCGCAGATCATCGACATCAATATGGACGAAGGCCTGATCGATTCGAAGAAGGCGATGGTGGAGTATCTCAACCTGATCGCCGCCGAACCGGACATCGCCCGTGTCCCGGTCATGGTCGACAGTTCCAAATGGGAGATCATCGAGGCTGGCCTGAAATGCGTGCAGGGCAAGCCGCTGGTCAACTCCATCTCGATGAAGGAAGGCGAGGCGGCATTCCTGCATCATGCAAGGCTCGTGCGCGCCTATGGCGCCGCCGTGGTCGTCATGGCGTTCGACGAGGATGGCCAGGCCGACACCAAAGCGCGCAAGGTGGAGATATGCACCCGCGCCTACAAGCTTTTGACCGAACAGGCCGGCTTCCCGCCCGAGGACATCGTCTTCGATCCGAACGTGTTCGCCATCGCCACCGGCATCGAGGAGCACGACAATTACGGCGTCGACTTCATCGAGGCGGCGGGCGAGATCACCGCGACGCTGCCGCATGTCCACATTTCCGGCGGTGTGTCGAACCTCTCCTTCTCGTTCCGCGGCAACGAGCCGGTGCGGGAGGCCATGCATGCCGTGTTCCTCTACCATGCCATCCAGCGCGGCATGGACATGGGGATCGTCAATGCCGGCCAGCTTGCCGTCTACGACACGATTGAGCCGGCGCTGCGCGAGGCCTGCGAGGATGTCGTGCTCAACCGCGTGCCCAAGGCCGGCGGCACCGCCACCGAACGCATGCTGGAGATCGCCGAACGCTTCAAGGGCACGGCGGGCAAGGAAGCGCAGGAGCGCGATCTCGCCTGGCGCGAATGGACTGTCGAACAGCGGATCAGCCATGCGCTGGTCAACGGCATCACCGAATTCATCGACGCCGACACCGAGGAAGCGCGGCTTGCCGCCGAGCGCCCGCTGCACGTCATCGAAGGCCCGCTGATGGCCGGCATGAACGTCGTCGGCGACCTGTTCGGCGCGGGCAAGATGTTCCTGCCGCAAGTGGTGAAATCGGCGCGGGTGATGAAGCAGGCTGTCGCGGGATTATTGCCGCATATGGAGGCCGAGAAGCTGGCCAACGCCGCCAATGGCATCGACAATGGCGAGCGCCAGACGGCGGGCAAGATCCTGATGGCGACGGTGAAGGGCGATGTCCACGACATCGGCAAGAACATTGTCGGCGTCGTACTGGCCTGCAACAATTACGAGATCATCGACCTCGGCGTCATGGTGCCGGCGGCCAAGATCCTGCAGACGGCACGCGAGAAAAATGTCGACATCATCGGCCTGTCAGGCCTGATCACGCCGTCGCTGGACGAGATGGCGCACATGGCCGCCGAGATGGAGCGTGAAGGCTTCGACATTCCGCTGCTGATCGGCGGCGCGACGACCAGCCGGGTGCACACGGCGGTGAAGATCCACCCGCGATACAGCAAGGGCCAGACGGTCTATGTCACCGACGCCAGCCGGTCGGTCGGCGTGGTCTCGTCCTTGCTGTCGAACGAGACCAAGGGCGGCTATGTCGATACGGTGCGCGCCGAATATAAGAAGGTCGCCGACGCGCATGCCCGCTCCGAAGCCGACAAGCAGCGGCTGCCGCTGGCCAAGGCGAGGGCCAATGCGCACCGGATCGAATGGTCCGCCTATCAACCACCGAAGCCGTCCTTTACCGGCGTGAAAATCTTCGAGAACTGGGATCTCACCGAACTCGCGCGCTACATCGATTGGACGCCGTTCTTCCAGACCTGGGAGCTGAAGGGCCGTTATCCCAAAATTCTCGAAGACGGGGCGCAAGGCGCCGCCGCCCGCCAGCTGTTCGAGGATGCGCAGGCGATGCTGAAAAAGATCATCGCCGAAAAATGGTTCGCCCCGCGCGGTGTCATCGGCTTCTGGCCGGCCAATGCCGTCGGCGACGACATCAGGTTGTTCACGGACGAAAAGCGGTCGCAGGAACTGGCGACGTTCTTCACCTTGCGCCAGCAGCTAACCAAGCGCGACGGCAAGGCCAATGTCGCGCTGTCGGATTTCGTCGCGCCGGCGGACAGCGGCAAGCCAGACTACATCGGCGGCTTTATCGTCACCGCCGGCATCGAGGAGGTGGCTATCGCCGAACGGTTCGAGCGGGCGAATGATGATTATTCCTCGATCATGGTCAAGGCGCTGGCCGACCGCTTCGCCGAAGCCTTTGCCGAGCGGATGCATGAGAAGGTGCGCAAGGAGTTCTGGGGCTATGCTTCAGATGAAGCGCTGGCACCGGACGAGCTGATCGGCGAACCTTATCGCGGCATCCGTCCGGCGCCCGGCTATCCGGCGCAGCCGGATCACACTGAGAAGGCGACTTTGTTCCGGCTGCTCGACGGTGAGCGCAATGCAGGCGTGAGCCTGACCGAAAGCTATGCGATGTGGCCGGGCTCGTCGGTCTCCGGCATCTATCTGGCGCATCCCGAAAGCTATTATTTCGGCGTCGCCAAGGTCGAACGCGACCAGGTCGAGGATTATGCACGCCGCAAGGCAATGCCCTTGGCCGAGGTAGAGCGCTGGCTCGGCCCCATCCTCAACTACGTGCCGGCACACTATGCCGAGGCGGCTGAATAGCTTTTGTGTTATTGCAGTTTGACGGAGCTACTTGGAGCCGCCGACATTTCGGGGATCAAAGATTTCTAGACATTCTCCTCGCCCTTTGATTTTGTATAAAAGGGCTTGGGGGGATAATCATGAAATTACGATTTACTGTATTCGCGGCCTTGGCCGCGACGGTCACCGGCTGCCAATACAAGGCCGAGCCGCTGCCGATTGCCTCATACAACGTGTATTCGTCGTACGGTGACAAGCTACCGGGCAAATACCTTTTGTACGTGGATCCGAGTGCCTTGAGCCGCGACATCAAGCCATCTGACATGAACTGCGCAGCTCACACCTTCCCGCTCGATCTGCGGTCCGGCTTCAAGGGCTCGGTCACCAAGACCTTCGAGACCCTTGTCACGGAATTGCAGATCGTTGAACAGCCCGTCGACCGGGCTGATTTAGCCGCTCAGAGTGCCAAGGGCATGATAATCGTCAAAGGCGAAGAACTCGATGGCCGACTTCGCGTCGTTCCTGGATTCTGGACCGCCGGAATGGAAACAGAAGTTCAACTTGCGGCATCTATTATCGTCGATGGACCTAAAGGTCGGCTCTTGGGTTCAACTGTTGCAGGCGAAGGAAATGCTCAAGGTGACGCTGGCGGATTCTGCGAAGGCGGAGCAAAAACGCTCACTGATTCAGCTGAAAAGGCTTTGAAGCAGACGGTGGGACGACTGGGTGAAGCCCTTACCAACTCGGAACGTGTCCGCAAAGGGTCCTAAATCTGAAGGTGTGGCTAACGGCGCTTAACCGCCCTGGTGTCATCTTCCCGGTCGACCAAGTTCCGTTCCGAGCCGCCCCGTTGCCGTCCTTTTCATCCTCGAATTCAGCCAGGATGAGGAGGCTGAATGGCGCAGTCTGGCTTACGCCATGCGTTCAACAGAATTTGCGCGGGTTCCCGGCTTGTGATCCATGGCGCGGCGGTTACACCTTCGCGGGCAGTCGCCTTTGCAGTTGGAGCGCCGAATGACCTTACTCACACGCCGCAGGCTTTTGAAAACGGCAGCAATAGCCGGCGCGGGCGGGGTCGGGCTTTCGGCCATGGGTCGGCTTGGCGGCTGGGCCGCTGCCACGCCTGAGCCGGTGGTTTTGCAGACGGCAAAGATCCAGGCGAAGCTGATGGATGTCGGCCAGACCAGGGATGTGCTGACCTATGGCAACGCCGGAATGCCGCCCGTGCTCAGGATGAAAAAAGGCGAGCCCTTCGCCGCACGCCTTGTCAACGCGATCGACGATCCGACGACGATCCACTGGCACGGTATTCGCGTTCCAAACAAGATGGACGGCGTCCCGTTCCTGGTCCAGCCCTACGTCTACACCGGCGATCATTTCGACTACGCCTTCACGCCGCCGGACGCCGGCACCTTCTGGTACCACCCGCATTGCAACACGCTGGAGCAGATGGGCCACGGCCTGACCGGCGTGATCGTGGTCGAAAATCCAAGCGATCCGAAATTCGATGCCGAAATCGTCCTCAACCTGCGCGACTGGCGCCTCGGCGACGACGGTCAGTTCATCGATCAGTTCCGGCCGCGCGATGCCGCAAGAACCGGCACTTACGGCACGGTGCGTACCGCCAACTGGCTCGACCAGCCGCAATATGATGCGCCGGCCGGCGGACTGGTGCGGCTGCGCGTCGCCATCACCGACGTGACGCGTATCTACGCTTTTCGCGTCGACGGTGCGGAGGCGAGTGTCATGGCGCTCGACGGCAATCCGGTGCCTGAACGTTTTTCGCCCGACGCCTTGCTGCTTGGACCTGGACAGCGCATGGAACTGGCCATACGCATGCCCGACGAGGAAGGCGCGATCGTCAGCTTGAGGGATGTCAGGGGCACCAAGCCTAAAATCCTGGCAACCCTGCACGCGACAGGAAAATCCCTCAAACGGGACATTCGGGATGTTGCTCCGCTGGAGCTCAATCCGGTGGCGAAAGTGGATCTCGCCAGCGCCAGGCATATTTCCCTGGCACTGAGCGCCACGGCGGAAAACGTCCCGAGCGATGGCATCTGCGGTTCGCTTGGCTACAGTTTCTGGGCCATCAACAAAGTGCCGTGGCCCGGCGACACCAAGGATCCGACCGCGCCTCTGGCCGAACTGAAGCTTGGCCAAAGCTACGTCATCGACATGGAGAACCTGACGCCGCAATCCCATCCGATGCATCTGCACGGCATGAGCTTCAAGGTGCTGTCATCCTCGACGCGCCAGGTTCAGCCGGCTATTTCCGACACCTATCTCATCCAGCCCAACGAAAAGGTTCAGCTCGGCTTCGTCGCCGACAATCCCGGCGATTGGCTGCTGCACTGCCATATCATCGAGCACCAGAAATCGGGAATGACGAGCTATGTCAGGGTGGTGTGAAGCCGCGTCAGCCTGCGCGTAGCGTCTGTGCCGTCATTTGCGCAACTGCGCCTCGATCTCGTCCAGCACCTTGTCCTTGCCGATGCCGGTGAGGAAGGCGAGGCCCTTGATCACCGGCTTGGTCACCGAAGCGGAGATCGGTGTGGTTGCGACGATGAAGTCGACATTGTCGGCCAGTCCAGGCACTTCGGTGGCCTTTGCCTGCTGGGCGTTGAAGGTGAGGCCGCGTTTCTTCATTTCCTCGGTGACGGCGACATTGACCGCGGTCGAGGTGGCGATGCCCGTGCCGCAGGCAAAGAGAATGGTTTTCTGTCTGGACATCTCTGCTTCTCCTTGTTTCAGCCGAGTACGGCTCGCACGTCTTCGAGGGTTCTGGCCGACCTCAAATCATCCAAGGCTTGCGGGTTCTGGATGGTGGCCATGACGGCCTGCAGCGCCTCAATCTGCTTGTCCTTGTCGTTGATGGCAAGCAGGAAGACGAAGCCGACCGGCAGCATCTCGTCGGGATCCTCCATGTTGGCGAAGGTGACTGGTTGCTTCAATGTGCCCATCGCGATGCCAGGCTTCAGCACATGCTCCGGATCGGTGTGCGGCACCGCGACATTGTCGGAGCGTTCCAGCGGCAGTCCGGTCGGGATGGTCAATTCGCGGCGCACGACCGCGTCGGCATAGCTGCTTTTGACATAGCCAAGTCTCTCCAGCCGGCCCGCCAGGATGCGGATGATCTCCTCATTGGTCGAGGCATCGGATCCGAGCACGATCGCGTCGGGGTCCAGAAGCTGCATGAGGACGTCGGACATTCTTTGCTCCGTCGATGAAATCGTGCGCCCCGGAAAGGGCGCACGATCGGTTTAAAGGGTGGACGCTATCAGGTCAGGCCGTCTCTTCGGCCGGCTCGTCCTCGGCGCCCGCGGCCCGCTCCCAGCCGAGCGGATTGCGGCGGTAGAGGACAAACAATGCCGCGATGACCACCGCGATCACGATGATGCCGACAAGCCCCATCCCCTGGATCGCCTCGATGACCACGTAAGGCACCCACAGGAAGCCGTCGACCACCGAGGTGATCTGCAGCGCGTCCGCCGGCAGCTTGAAGCCCGATGCGACAGCAGCGCTTGTGAACAGCGGCGCCAGCGCGTTGGCGACGTAGAAGCCGATGGCCAGCGTCACCGTGCCGATCACCACCATGCGGAACACGTTGCCTTTGACCAGCGGCGCGGTCATGGCGACGATGAAGGGGATGACCGCGAGGTCGGCGAACAGGATGACGCGGTTGCCTGGCAGGATGATGGACAGGATGATCGCGATCGGCACCAGGATCAGCGACGACGAGATCGCGGCCGGATGGCCGATCAGGATCGCCGAATCGAGACCAACGAGAAGCTCTCGGTCACCGGTGCGCTTGCGCACGAACGCCTGTGCGGCGTCGGAGACGGGGATCAGCCCCTCCATCAGGATCTTGACCATGCGCGGCAGCAGCAGCATCACCGCGGCCAGCGTCATGCCGGTGCCCAGAACCTTTGCCAGCACCACACTGAGGTCACCCGCATTGTAGAAGGCGATCGCACCAAGCACGAGGCCGATGATCAGGCCCATCACGACAGGTTCGCCGAACACGCCGAACCTGCGCTCGATCGTGTCCGTGTTGATGTTGATGCGGTTGATCCCGGGAATGCGGTCCATGATCCAGTTGAGCACAATGGCGATCGGCAGAATCTGTGCCGAGGCGAGATGCGGCACCGAAATGCCGGGCACGCCGTAGAACTGCTGCACCGCGCGCGCGGACCAGTCGGCGAACAGCAGCGAGAGTGCTGCGACAAGTGCTGCGACCGCGATGCCATAGGCCAGATTGTCGGTTGCGGCGACCACCAGCGAGCCGACAAAGGCAAAGTGCCAGAAATTCCAGACGTCGACATTGAGCGTGCGCGTCATGCGTGTCAGCAGCAGCACGATATTGACCAGGATGCCGACCGGAATGACCCAAAGGCCGACCGACGAGCCGAAGGCGATCGCGGCCGCGGAGGGCCAGCCGACATCGATGATGTCGCGATGGATGCCGGTGTTGGTGACGATGGCCTTGGCGACGTCGCCAATCGACGTGAACATCAGGCCAAGCACCAGATTGATGCCGATGAAGGCGACGCCGATGGTGACGGCGGCGCGAAAAGCCTTGCTCACTTTGGCGCCCAGAACCACGGCGATGATGAAAATGACGATCGGCAGCAGGATCGTCGGGCCAAGCGTATCGATGGCCCCTTTGAGGCCCGCGAGAACAGTATCCATTTTTCCTCCCCTGGAGCCGCGAGCCTTCGCTCGACGCCTCGCAATGATGCTCCATCCAGCCTTTGACGCCGTGGCGCAAAGACACTCCCCAATTTGCCCCAGAGGCGAATGCTTCCCGACTGTCGCGTCGGTGAACATTTGCCTTTGTTGACAAACGAATGTTTTATTGGGGTTGTTCGCTGCGATGTCAATTGGTTGCGCTTCGGCCAATCGAGCCCCGAAGGACGTCCCTTCCGAGGCGATTTCGTGGAAATTGCCGGTCGCGACCGGGTTTCGTTGGCAAATAGAACCCGTTCCCTGCTATCCGATCCCAAATCACGAAGCTGTGGACATTCCTGCATGACCAACGTCGCCCTGACCGGCCTTGCCCGTGATCTCGCCAGGCGTGCCGCCGAGGGCCGCCCGGTGCGCATTGGTGTCATCGGCTCGGGCGAAATGGGCACCGATCTGGTCACCCAAGGCATGCTGATGCCAGGCATTTCGATCTGCGCCGTCTCGACGCGCCGCCCGCACACCGCGCGCGATGCCATCCGCATCGCCTATGGCGATGAAGCCATGGCGGTCGAAGCCGACACCGCGTCGAAAGTCACCGGCGCCATCGAGAGCGGCAAGATCGCCATCACCTCGAACGAGATGCTGGTCACCAATCCGTTGATCGACGTCGTCATCGACGCCACCGGCAAGCCGGGTGTCGCCGCCGACTTCGACCTCATGGCGATGGAGCACGGCAAGCATCTTGTGATGATGAACGTCGAGGCCGACGTCACCATCGGTTGCTATCTGAAGCAGCAGGCCGACCGGCTTGGCGTCGTCTATTCGGTGGGTGCAGGCGACGAGCCGTCGAGCTGCATGGAACTGATTGAATTCGCGTCGGCGCTCGGGCTGACCATCGTCTCGGCCGGCAAGGGCAAGAACAACCCGCTCAACCACGATGCCGTACCGGACGACTATCGCGCCGAAGCCATCCGCCGCAACATGAACCCGCGCATGCTGGTCGAGTTCGTCGACGGTTCCAAGACCATGGTCGAGATGTGCGCCATCGCCAACGCCACCGGGCTGGTGCCCGACGTGCCCGGTATGCACGGCCCCAAGGCCGACCGCGATGATCTCGCCAAGGTGCTGATCCCGCGCGAGGATGGCGGTCTGCTGTTGAAGAAAGGCGTCGTCGACTACACGGTCGGCAAAGGCGTCGCGCCTGGCGTCTTCGTCATCGTCGAGGCGACGCATCCGCGCATCATCGAGCGCATGGACGATCTGCATATCGGCCACGGCCCCTATTACAGCCTGTTCCGGCCCTATCATCTGACGTCGCTGGAGGTGCCGCTGACCGCCGCCCGCATCGTGCTTTTCGGCAAGCCCGACATGGTGCCGCTGCCGCGGCCGGTCGCCGAAGTCTGCGCCGTCGCCAAGCGCGACCTTGCCGCCGGCGAGACCTTCGATGCGATCGGCGAGACCTGCTACCGCTCCTGGACCATGACCGTCGGCGAAGCCCGCGCCCGGCGCGCCGTGCCGGTCGGCCTGCTCGAGGGCGGCAAGGTGCTGAAACCGGTCAGGAAAGGTGAGTTGCTGACGTCAGACAATGCGGCGCCCGACCAGTCGACTAGGCTGTGCGCCTTGCGCCGGCTGCAGGACGAGATGCTGTACGGGGCTGAAGGCCGCGCGCCTCTGGCGGAGCGGTTGGCCGACATTGCCGTCGATTTGAGGACCAAGGCGGGTGAGGGCGGTCGCGTCGTGAGCAAGAACGAGATCGACGACATGTGGGGCGGCAGCCAGAACGAGGCCTGACCAGGGGCACACGGGGCTGATGGGTTGGACAGCCTATTGGCGGCCCGGATTTCGTCGTTCGTTTGGATTGATCAGCATAAACATTCGGGATTGACCGAGGCCTTCCCCTTCGTCATCCACGGGTGGAGCAAGGAGCGGAGCGACGCAGCGCAGACCCGAGGATCCATGCCGCGACCTTGATCGAGGAATGCAGCGGAGCAGAATTCTGCGCCGTAGCGGCGCTCGGATGTCACGGCATGGATCCTATGGTCTGCGCCGCGTCGCTTCGCTCCTTGCTCCGCCATAGGATGACGAAGCGATGGGCGTTTCCGCCAAGGCGTCAACGCAAGGAGTTACCGGCTTACTTCCCGAGCTCGACAGACCGCAACCGCGCCGCCTCCACCGCCTGCGTCAGCAGATTTGTCAGCCGGTCCTCGCCCATCAGCACCTCCAGCGCCGCGGCCGTCGTCCCTTTGGGGCTGGTCACCTGCTGGCGCAGCACGCCCGGCTCCTCGCCGCTTTCGGCGGCGAGCGAGGCGGCGCCGTAGACGGTCTGCATGGCGAGCAGCTTGGCGGTTTTGGCTGGCAGCCCGGCCTTCTCGGCGGCCACGGTCAGCGCCTCGATGAAATGGAAGATATAGGCCGGCCCCGATCCGGACACGGCGGTCACCGCATCCATCAAGCCCTCGTCGTCGATGGTGGCCACTTCGCCGCTCGCCGACAAAAGGTCGGCGACGAAACGCTTGGTATCGTCGGACACCAGTCTGTTGGAGAACACCACCATCATCCCCTTGCCGATCGCCGCGGGCGTGTTGGGCATGCAGCGCACGATCGGCGCGCGGTTGCCCAAGATTTCCTCGAAGGTGGCGGCAGGCGTGCCAGCGGCGATGCTGACGAAGGTGGTGCGGCCGTCGCCGAAACGCTTGTAGGCGGAGGTGACATCGCGGATCACCTGCGGCTTCACCGCGATGACTACGAGATCGGGCACGGCGTCTGCTGGAATATCGCCGGCATCGGCTGATGTGCCGCAGCCCAACGCTGCGGCGCGATTGCGCAGATCGGCATTGGGCTCGACCACGAAGACCGCTGATGGCGCAAGCTTGCCGGATTTCAGCCAGCCCGAGAGCATGGCGTAGCCCATATTGCCGCAGCCGGCGAGAACAAGTCTGATCGTCATCGAAAGCCCTCCGAAGGAAGCCATCACATAGACGCTGGCGCTTCCCTGGGGAAGCCCTGTCAGGATGGACGGAAAGATCGCGAGCCACGATCGGGATCGCGTACCGCGATTGGCTGCAGCGACACTTGCCTGAGGCCAAGCACGCCGAGCACGAAGAACAGCCAGACCGGGTCGCCGCGATGGAAGAAGAAGCTTTCGAGGAAGGCGTTCAGCGCCGTGAACAGCACCACCATCATGAAGAAGTCGCCGAGAAAGATGTTTTCCCTGCGCAACGGAATTCGCATGTAGTCGCGTAGCGGCGCGATGAGGAAAGTGTAGACCGCCACGCACAGTGCCGGAATGCCCATCAGCACGGCGATGTCGAGATAGCCGTCATGGCCGTGCACGATGGCCCTGATGTCCCACGGCCGGTCGAAGGGCTGATCTTGGTTGAGCAGCAGCGGCGTGCCCCAGAAGCTTTCATAGCCGTAGCCGGTCCATGGCTTCTTCGCCAGCATGCTGCCGGCGAACTCCCACAGCGTCGTGCGGCCGGTATAGGTCATGCCGGGGAAATAGATCGCCGCCAGATGTTTTACAGGCGGCAGGAAGACGATGCCCAGCGTGCCGACCGCTGTCGCGACGATCGCCAGCGCAAACAGGATCGGCGTGCCGAGCCGCATGCCTATCAGGCTCGGGAACATGACGATCAGGATCGAGAACGGCACCAGGCCGGCTGTCGTCTTGGAGCCGGTGTGCAGCATGAAGATCATCGCAGCGAAGAAGATCCCGGCACCCCAGTAGCGCTGCCCGCGCCGGTAGAGATAGAGGCCTGCGAAGCTGAGGCAGGCCATGATCGGCCCGGCGATGTTCTTATGGGTGAACACGCCGCGCCACAGGCCGGCATGTTCGGGCTCCTGCGAGTCGGCGGTGTGCATCGCCTCGTGCGGAAAGACGATGAGGCCGAGATAGGAAAGGCCCATGACAACGACGGCGGTGAAGATGATCACCTTCGAGAAGGCCTCGGCGTCGCGCG
The DNA here is from genome assembly GCF_040321775.1 of Mesorhizobium sp. M0243. NCBI lineage: Bacteria > Pseudomonadati > Pseudomonadota > Alphaproteobacteria > Hyphomicrobiales > Phyllobacteriaceae > Mesorhizobium > Mesorhizobium sp. M0243. The sequence continues at coordinate 75,094 of NZ_JAMYSF010000028.1, forward strand.
GCAGCACCAGGATCGTCGCCATCGTCAGGATGCCGATCAGGGTGAAGGAGGCGGCGCGCATCGCCGAAGGCGGATCGGTCGACAGGATCACCGAGAGGAAAAAGAAACCCAGCATCAGCACCCAGGACGGGCTGAGCAGCGAGCGCACCACGCGCGGATCGGCAAAGGCCATCAGCGAGAAGATCGACATGGCGCCGAGCGAACCGAAGCCAAGCTGGTTGACGATGTCGCCGCCTTGACCGGTGAGTTCGGCGCCGCCCGGCTGGAACGGCCGGAAAGACACCATGATGACGGTGAACAGCAGCGCGGCAATGGCGGTGGCCACGCCTTCGCGCGTGAACGCGTCGCTGAGCGGCGCGCGCTCAGTTTTTCTCAGGCTGGCGGTATTGCTCATTGGCATATCCGAATTCGGCCAGCACGCGGCCCAGCGCCACATGGACGGGGTAGATGGCGATATCAGGCGATCCGGTCCGCGCCAGCCGGATCAGGCCGCGAAACGGCGAGGCGGCAAGCAGTGCCAGGCTCTTCAGCAACACTTTGGCGCCGGCCATTGGCGTGCCGGCGCGCTTCTTCTTTTCGACCAGTGTCGAGATGACGCCGTTGCGCAGGCTGCGGGCACGGATCCAGTCGGCTTCGATACGCCGCGCCGGAACGGTTTCCAGCACCTTGGCCTCGGCGCACCAACCCAGAACAAAGCCCTTTTGCGCCGATCGGCTGAGAAAGTCGGAATCGCCGCCGCCCATGAAGTTGAATCTGAGATCGAGAAAGGGCGGACCCATGGCGATCAGCACGTTGCGCCCGACCAGAAGATTGCCGGACGAATAGAGCGCCGGCACGCGTCCGGTTTCCCGGTAAGGCGGCGCGAACACCGGATGCTCTGCCCATCGCGCATGGGCGGGGTCGGCAAACACGGGCACCTGCGGGCCGCCGACGATATCGGCGCCGAGCGTTTCGGCAGCCCGGCACATCCGCTCCAGCCACTGCGGATCGGCGATTTCGTCATCGTCGATGACCAGCAGGTGTCTGAAGTTCGGGAATTGCAGGATGGCCGTCTGCCAGCCGGCATTGTAGGCGCTGCAATTGCCGCGCTCATGCGCGATGATCACCAGGCCCGACATTTCGCCCCGCTCGAACAGCGGCAGCGCTGCCTTGGCACCGGCCCGCGCCTCGGCTTCGTTTTCCATGACGATGACGGCAAAGCGCCTGCCGGTTTGCTGCGCGCGCAGCGACGCCAGCGTTTCCAGCACCTGCTCGGGGCGCTTGAAGGTAGGCAAGGTGACGACGGCTTCGACGGCCTCGACGTCAAGCCGCGGCGTGCGTCCAGCGATCGATACCGAACCGTCCGATGGCAAAGGGATCATCCGTGTCCAGCCACATGGTGAGTTGGGCTCTGGTAGCACCACGGTGATAAGGTTTCGTTAATCACCTTGCACGGAGAAGCCCGCCAGACAGGGACTTTCGGCCGTCGAATGTGCTGGCTTAATCAAGGGTTCACCGCACTTTGCTACCGGCTACACCACAGGATAGGTGAGATGCATCTGCTGTTCGCCACATCGATCGTGCCCGACGGCGCACTCGCCTCGGGCTACGAGATCGCCAACGCTGCGATCATCGCTGCCTTGCGGCGCGCTGGCGCGCGCGTAACCGTCATCGGCTTCACCTGGCCGGGGAAGCCCGCGGCCGACCCCGAAAACACCGTGGTGCTGGGTGCCATCGACGTGCGCACGGACAATGCCTCCGCGCGGCAAAAGCTGGCCTGGGTCGGCAAGGCGCTGCTTTCGGGTCTCACCTTCGCGTCGGTCAAGCTGCGCGCCGTGTCCGACAGCGATGTTCTCGCTGCCATTGAGCGCGCTGGACCGGTTGATGGCTATGTCCTGAATTCCGTGCAGTTCGCCGGTGCCTTCGAAAAACTGTTCACCGACCGGCCTTCGATCTTCGTTGCCCACAATGTCGAGCATCTTTCGGCGCGGGAGAATGCCGCTGCCGCTGGCAGCCTCTTCCAGCGCCTGCTGTTTCGCCGCGAGGCGAGGCTGCTCAAGATCGTCGAAGAGCGTCTCTGCCGCCGGGCGCGCTTCGTCTTCACCCTGGCCGAAGAAGACCGCGCCGCCCTCGGTGTCGCCTCGCACGACCGCTCGGCGGTGCTGCCACTGGTGACCGGTGCCCACGCGCCAACCCTGAAAGGCCCGCGCCGCATCGACTGCGACGCCGCCCTGATCGGCACCTGGACCTGGCAGCCGAACCGCATCGGCCTCGACTGGTTCCTGGGCAAAGTCGTGCCGCATCTGCGGCCCGACTTTCGCATCCGCCTCGCCGGCCACATGCCTTCGGGCGTCACGTCGAAGCATCCGGGTGTTGAATTTGTCGGCCGCGTGCCCGACGCGCAGGCGTTCGTGCGCGGTGCTGCCGTCATTCCGCTGATCAGCACCGCAGGCAGCGGCGTCCAGTTGAAGACAATCGAAACCTTCGAGCTCGGCCTGCCTTCCGTCGCCACCAGCCGTTCGCTGCGCGGCATCGACCACCGTCCGTCCAATTGCGTCGTCACCGACGATCCCGCCGCCTTCGCCAGGGCACTCGAGGCCGCGGCGGCCGACATCCGCGACGTTGACGGCAGCGCGTTCCGGGGCTCGCAGGTCAAGGCGCTCGACGCCGCCATCCGGCTCGGCCTCGAAAAACTCGCTCCCGTCAGGCAGGAGGCGTTTGCGTGAACATGCATTCCGCCCGCGCCGCGTCCGGGCTCGACAAGCTGAAGACGATCCTTGGCATCCCGGTGGTTGCGGTCCGCTGGAACGATGCCATCGCCCTGCTGAACCGGTTGATTGCCGAGCGGCGCTTCACCAAGGTCAGTTTCCTCAACGCCCACAACGCCAACATCGCCTATACCGACCCGGTGTTCGCCGAGGCACTCGATGATTTCCTCATCCTGCCCGACGGCATCGGTATCGATCTGGCGGCGAGACTCCTCTACGGGGCGCCATTTCCCGACAATCTCAACGGTACCGATTTCGTCCCGGCCTTCCTGCAGGCCTCAACGACGCCGCTCACCGTCGGCCTGCTCGGCGCGACGCGCGTCAATGCCGAAGCGGCGTCGGTCAAGCTGGCCGCATTGGCGGTGCAGCACAGCTTCGTGGTGATCCATGACGGCTATTTCCCTGCTTCGCAGGAGCAGGAAATCGTCGACCGGATCGCCGCGCTTCGGCCCGACGTGCTGCTCGTCGCCATGGGCGTGCCACGCCAGGAATTGTGGATCGAACGCCACATCGACGCGCGCCATTGCACGCTGCCGATCGCCGTCGGCGCGTTGCTTGATTTCCTGAGCGGCGCGGTGCCCCGCGCGCCCTTGTGGATGCGCCGGCTGCGGCTCGAATGGCTGTTCCGGTTGGCTGTCGAACCGAGCCGCCTGTGGCGCCGCTATGTGGTCGGCAACCCCCTGTTCCTGCTGCGCGTCGTCAGGCAGAAATTCTCGCGGACACCCGAAGCAGCGAGGGATATCAAGTGAACAGCAGGTTCGTGCCAGGTGCCGCTGTCGAGCCAAGCCCGCTGCGGCAGACACCGACGGCGGCAATCGTGACGGCAAGCTACGCGCCCGACTTCGAGCGCTGCCGCCTGCTGTGCGAGACACTTGATCGCCACGTTTCGGGCGCGGCGCACCATTACATCCTGGTCGAACATCGCGACGTCAGTCTGTTTCGCCAATTGGAAACCGGCCGCCGCACGGTCGTCGACGAGCGTGAATTGCTGCCGCGCTGGCTGCACGCCGTCGACGATCCGCTCAGCCTGTTTCGCCGGCGCGTCTGGCTCAGCCTGAAGACCCAGCCGCTGCGCGGCTGGCATGTGCAGCAATTGCGCCGCATCGCCATCTCGGGGCATGCATCTCAAGACGTGCTCATCTTCTGCGATTCAGACGTCGCTTTCCTCAAACCTTTCGACTGCGGCGCCTTCTGGCGCGACGGCAAGGTGCGCCTGTTTCGCCGCGACGGTGTCCTGGCGGACGAAGGTCATGAGGAGCATCGCATCTGGTCGCGCAATGCGGGATCGGCACTCGGCATCGACCCGTCCCGGACGTCGATCCATGACTATATCTCGACGCTGATCGCCTGGCGGCGCGACACCGTGCTGGCCATGTGCGCCGAGATCGAGAAGGTCCATGGCCGCGACTGGATCGAGGTCGTCGGCTCGGCGCGCAAATTCTCCGAATGCATGATCTACGGCCGCTATGTCGACGATCTGCTGGAGGGCGCCGGCCACTTCCACGGTTCGGAAGAATTCTGCCGCGTCCACTGGACCGGCGAAGCGCTTTCGGATGACGAGTTCCGCCGCTTCGTTGCCGCCATGGCGCCGGAGCAGGTGGCGATCGGCATGCAGTCCTTTATCGGCACCGAGATCGGCCGCATCCGCCGACTGATCGGGCTAGTCCGCTCTTAGTGCTAAATCGCCTTTGCCGGCTTGCGCATCGCCGAATAGGTGAGCAGCGCCGAGGCGAGATACAGAAGCAGGAAGACGACATTGAGCGATAGCACCAGATTCGGCGTGTCGAGGATGGTCGTCAGCACATAGGTCAGCAACAGTGCCTTCAGCGCGGCGAGCAGGCCGAGATTGAGCGCCCGTACCAGCGTCTGGCCGCGCGCGAACAAAAGTTCGGCCTGGTATTCGACAAGATTGCGCAGTCCCGGCACGCAGATCGCCAGCACCACCAGCGGGGCAGCCTCGGCGACATTCTTGCCGAGTGCGTTGGGGAAGAAGTGCAGCACGATGCCAAGCGTCAGCAGCGCTGCCGTGGAGACCGCGAACACACCGCCTTCGATGCCGCTCTTGACCGCCAGCCGTGACAACAGTTCCGGTGCGCGCATCATGCGCTGCACCAGCATCATCGAGAAGGTGCGGATCGGAATGGCCGTCAGGTCTACCAGCCGCATGATGATGGCGTAGATGCCAGCCAGATGCGGGCCGCCGATCGCCAGCACCAGCAGCTTGTCGAACTCCATCTGCAGGTAGAACAGCACTTCGGCGCCGGCCACATAGATGGAATCGGCCAATCGCCGAAGATACAGAGCGACCCGCAGCCGCAGCCTCTGGCGCGGGTAGAAGAAGCCGAAGGCAATCAGCAGCGAGGCGGCATTGGCGCCGATATAGAACCAAGACCATATCCAGACGCTGTGTTGTGCTGAGAACATGAACAGCACCGCGCCGAGCGCCCGCAGCGCGGTCGCCAGGATGGCCAGCAGCGCGGCGCGGCCGAATTTGCCCAGGCCGTTGTTGACGATCAGTGCTACCTCGACCGGCCGCCACAACAGCGCTTCGGCAAAGACGATTGCCGCAAACACCGACAGCGGCACGGTGTCGGCGAAGAAAAGCAGATAGACGCCGAACGAGGCCGCGGCCAGCAGCGGCAGCGACAGCACGCCGAGCAGCAGGAAGCCGGCGGAGAAGATGCCGATCAGATTGGGGCGGATGGTGGCGGTGCGGTAGAGCGCCGAGATGAACCCGAAAGCGAGGATGCGCGACAGCATGACACCGGCCGCCGATGCGGTGGCGAACATGCCGAATTCGGAAATGGACAGCGTGTTGGCCAACGCGATGAAATAGGCCAGCGAAAACACCAGTCGCCCGCCGGCGCCGCTGATCGCCGAGAAATAGTCGCGAAGCAGCCCCCGTCGTTCGGCCAAAAAGCTGCCGATCCGGGCGAGGGGCCGCCTTTGCGGTATGTCACTGGCCTGCGTCATGTCTCGAGGAGAGCCTAGGCCGGAAAACTTAACGTGCCGTTCTGGAGCTTGGGCTTGTGTCGAAAATAGATGCAACCGAAGCGAGAAACCGACGCTTCGGCGCGGGAAAATTAACCTTTTGTTTTCCATGCCTGTTTAGCGTGGCTTAACGAATGGCCAATCGCCGTTTGCAGGTCGCCAAAGGTAAAGTTCCAGACGATGGTCGACAGGGAAAACCGCGAAGACTGGAAGCGCGAGCGCTCATTGCTGGCGCTTGGCCAGGCTGTGCGCGGCGACGAACCCGACGCGTCCCTGGTCTCGATAGGCGATCGGGCAGACCCGTCATGGCGCGAGGATGCCGCCACCCGTCATCGCCTCGCCCGTTCGCAGCGCGAGGCGCGCAACCCGAAACTGTCGGATCCGGTCGCAACCGACGGGGATCAGGAGCGGGCTTCATCGCCGCACCGCGCGCAAACCACGCCACGGACACAAATCAGTGCCGCCGAAACCGCTGGCGCCCGTCGCGCCGATCATGCATCGGAACCTTACGCTGCGGGCGACGCGTCGGTATCCCGAAACGACGGCATGGACAGCCAGCAGTGGAAGCCGCTGATCGACCCGATGCAGGTCGTGCGCGGTGTCGGCAAGTCGAAGCTGCTGATCGTGACGACGACGATACTGGGCGCCGCGCTCGGCATCACCATCGCGCTGTCGACGCCGAAGAAATACGAAGCCACCACCGAACTGATCGTCGACCCACGCGACCTGAAGCTCACCGATCGCGACCTCACCCAGTCGGTCGTGGCTTCCGATGCAACGCTGGCCATCGTCGAGAACCAGGTCCGGGTGCTGACATCAGGCACCGTTCTCAACAAGGTCGTGGACAAGCTCAATCTGGTCAATGATCCGGAATTCAATGGGCAAGGCGGCGGCGGCCTCAGCGTCATGTCGCTCATCCGCTCCGTCCTGTCCCGCAATGACGGGCCGGGCGGTGTCGACGACGCCCGCCGCCGCGCGCTTGCTGTCGGCAATCTGGCCGAGAGCCTTTCGGTCGAGCGCGGCGGCAAGACCTTCGTCATCACCGTCAGTGCCACCACGCAGAATGGCGAGAAATCGGCCCTCATCGCCAACACGATGACGGATGTCTTTCTGCAGACTTTCGGCCAGATACAGTCGGACACCGCAGGCCGCGCCACCGACGAACTGACGGCCCGGCTTGACGAGTTGCGCAAGGGAGTCGAGGCCGCCGAGCGCAAGGTCGAAGATTTCAGGGCCACGCACGACCTTGTCGACGCGCAGGGCCATCTCATCAGCGATGACGAGATGCTGAAGCTCAACGAGCAACTGTCGATTGCCCGCGCCCGCACGCTGGAGCTGAATGCCCGGGCCGCTTCGGCGCGGTCGGTCGACGTCAATTCGGTCCTCACCGGCACCTTGCCGGAGGAGATCAACTCCAACACGATGAGCGATCTGCGTTCGCAATATGCGTCGCTCAAGCAGGAGGCTGACCGCGCCGCCATCCGGTTCGGCCCGCGTCATCCCGAACTCCAGGCGCTCAATGCCCAGATTGCCGGCGCACGCGACCGCATCGCCGCGGAGCTGCGCCGTATAGGCTCGTCGCTGCAGGTCGACCTCAAGCGCGCGGTCCAGCTCGAACAGGACCTTGCCTCTCGCCTGGCGCAGCTGAAGGTCCGCAGCGGCGACGTCAACAGCGACCTGGTGTCGATGCGCGAACTGGAGCGCGAGGCGACCGCCAAGCGTTCCGTCTACGAACAGTATCTGCTGCGCGCCAAGGAAACCGGCGAGCAGAAGGACATCAACACAGCCAACATCAACGTGATCTCGAAGGCCTTCGCGCCGCTCGAGGCAAACGGGCCGTCGCGGGTCGTGGTCGCGCTCGGCGGCCTGTTGCTGGGCTTTGCCTCCGGCATTGGCCTCGGAGCCATGCGTGGCGCCTATGAGAGCCTGCGTGACACCGCCAATTCGCGCTCGCGCCGCGACCATGGCACGGACGAACGCCGGACGCCTTACGAAGACAAGGCATATCGGGCAGCGCCGCCGGCGCCGCCACAAACACCAGCGCCGCAGCCATCGACACCCCCGCCTGCATCACCACCGCCGGCCGCGCCACCGCCTGTCCAGCAAGCCGAGGTCTCGCCGGCCGAAGGTCCCGGCCGGATCGGTGCCTTGCTGTCGAGACTGCATAAGTCCGTCTCCCGCAGGCCATCCCGGGAGGAGCCGTTCGATACCGTTGAATGGGCCTCTGCCGAAAACGCGAAACCAATGCAGGATCCGCAATACCGCGCTTATCCCCAGTCGGCGCCGGCCTTCGAGCCTCGGCAGGCGGCCGCGACAGCATCCCCGGCGCCGCCTTTCCAGCCCGGCGGCCATCCGCAGCAGGCGGCGCAGCCGCCACTGCCGCCTCCCATGGTGCAGCAGCGGCCATATTCCGGGCCGCAGCTCTATCCCTACGCGCAGCCATTGGGCTACGCGCAGCCGCCGGGCTATCCCTATTCGCAATCCATGCCGGCCGCCAATGCCGGGCAGCAGCCCGATCCGGCTCAGCCTGCTTCCGAGTCCTATCCACAGCCGCCCCTCCCGCAGCAGCAGACGCCTCAGCCTCATCAGCGATCGGCGGAGCCTTCGCGGGCCGTGGAGGATGCCGAGCAGCAAGCGCCAATCGAGGAAATCCGCGCCAGCCTGCGCGAATTCCGCGAAGCGGTTCGCGAACTGACCGAGAGCCGCGCGCGCCGCCGCTACTTCTGAGCCAGAAAATTCTTCCAGGTGCCGTACAAAAACATGCCGGTTTCGCGTAAACGGCATGGGACGGCGCTTTGGCGGGATTGCATGTTGGAATTTTCGTGAAAATGCCGCGCTGTGAAATATCTAAAAGTGCGTCGTTTTCGTACGCGACGCACTTGGGCATTCTGGTGTTGAGGGTAGTCCATGGCCGAAGTGATTGATGGCAAGAGCGTTGCCGGGGACGTTGTGGGGACGGTCAAGACCCTGACGGCTGAACTTGTCGCCAAGGGCAAGGCCAAGCCTGGTCTTGCAGTGGTCATCGTCGGCGAGGATCCCGCCAGCCAGGTCTATGTCGCGTCCAAGTCGCGCACCGCCAAGGAATGCGGCTTTCATTCCGTTCAGCACACGCTGCCGGCCGAAACCTCGGAACCGGCACTGCTGAAGATCATCGGCGACCTGAACGCCGATCCGGCCATCAATGGCATCCTCGTGCAGCTTCCGCTGCCGGCCCACATCGACGCCGGCAAGATCATCCAGACCATCGCGCCGGAAAAGGATGTCGACGGCTTCCATTTCATCAATGTCGGCAAGCTCGGCACCGGTGAACTCGAGACAGCCTTCGTGCCTTGCACGCCGGCCGGCTCGATGCTTCTGATCGAGCGGGTGCGCGGTAAGGATTTGTCCGGTCTCAACGCCGTCGTCGTCGGCCGCTCCAACATCGTCGGCAAGCCGATGGCCAACCTCCTGCTTGCCGCCAATTGCACCGTCACCATCGCCCATAGCCGCACCAGGGACCTGCCGGCACTTGCCCGCACCGCCGACATTCTTGTCGCGGCCGTCGGCAGGCCGGAGATGATCAGGGGTGATTGGGTCAAGCCAGGCGCCACCGTCATCGATGTCGGCATCAACCGCATTCCGGCGCCGGAAAAGGGCGAGGGCAAGTCCCGTCTCGTCGGCGATGTCGCCTATGCCGAAGCGGCCAAGGCCGCCGGCGCCATCACGCCGGTGCCTGGCGGTGTCGGGCCTATGACCATTGCCATGCTGATGGCCAATACGTTAGCCTCGGCCTACCTTGCGGCCGGATTGAAACGGCCGTCCTTCTGACCCGCCAGAAAGCCGCAGCTTTGCCGAACCCCAGTGTTCCCTCAGAACGGCCGGTCATCGCGGACCCCGTTCAAGGTGGCCGGCAGTTCGCATTCCTGCTGGTCGACAAGTTCTCCATGTTCTCGCTGGCTGCCGCGATCGATACGTTCCGGTCGGCGAACCGGTTGCTCGGCCGTGACTTCTACGGCTGGACGACGGTGTCGGCCGATGGCGATCCGGTGATGGCTTCCAACGGCCTGCCGCTCAAGATCGACTATGCCGTTGCCGACCTGCCGCCGGTCGATATCCTGTTCGTCTCGGTTGGGCTGACGACGGAATTCCCCGGCAAGAGCAAGGTGCTGGCGGCTTTGCGAAGCTGGGGCCGGCGCGGCAATGCGCTGGGTGCCCTGTCGGTCGGCTCCTATCTGCTGGCCGAGGCCGGCCAGCTCGAAGGCTATCGCTGCACCATCCATTGGGAAAACCGTGCCGGCTTCGTCGAACGCTTCCCCGACATCAACTGCACCGGCAACGTCTTCGAGATCGATCGCAAGCGCTACACCTGTGCCGGCGGCACCACTTCGATCGACCTGATGCTGGAGATCGTGCGCGGCGATTTCGGCTCGAACCTCGCCAATGGCGTCGCCAACCAGTTCCAGCACGAACGCATCCGCTCGGCCGGCGACCGTCAGCGCGTCGGGCCGGAACGCGACCTGACCGGCAAGTCGGAGAAGCTTAGGCGTATCGTCGAACTGATGGCCGACCACCTCGACGAGCCGCTGTCGGCGGTACAGCTGGCCAAATCCGCCGGCCTTTCGGTGCGCCAGGTCGAGCGCCTGTTCCTGCGCCATCTCAGCGTCACGCCCGGCCGTTATTACATGCGGTTGCGGCTGGAGCGGGCGCGCGAACTGCTGCGCCAGACCAACATGCCGATCCTCGACGTGGCGATCGCGACCGGCTTCACCTCGCATTCCTACTTCGCCCAGAGCTACCGGCTGCAATTCGGCAGGCCGCCCTCGGAAGAGCGCCGCACGACCTATTGAATTCCGCTTCCGCTGAAAAGTTCGGCATTCGGCCCGGCGCATCGGGCCAGGGCAGCGACTTCGGGTTAACGGGTTCCTTCGGTGCCTTCGCCGCGTAGGCTGACGGTGCATCAAACGAAAAACCCGCCTGTGCGGCGGGTCACTTGGCGCAAATCAGCACCATGGGCGAAAATGTATCATAGCTGAGGGCATAGAGTCAAGAAAAAATTCCTATCGCAAAAACTGCCGGCACTGCCGGCACCACCGAACTGGCTGTCGTCAGGTCCTTGTCAAGCTGGGTTCGGAGCCCTACGCACCGGGCGCCGGGGCTTGTGTACCGGCGCCGCGTCAAATAGCTTGCCGCCCGGATCAGGGGTGGATTTAGGAGATTTCGATGGCGGGACTTGCACGGAGTGTCGCGGCGGCGGTCCTCCTTTTGTCGATGACGACGTTCGGCTTCGCCGCAAACAAGGTCATCATCATTCTCGATGCGTCCGGCTCGATGTGGGCGCAGATCGACGGCAAGCCCAAGCTCGAAATCGCCCGCGAGTCGCTTCGAACCGTGCTTCAATCGGTCCCCACCGACGACGAGATCGGCTTCATGGCCTATGGCCATCGTGAAAAGGGCAGCTGCGACGACATCCAGCTGATCGTGCCGCCTCAGGCAGGTTCGGGCAGCGCCATTTCGGCCGCCGCCGACAGCCTGAAATTCCTCGGCAAGACGCCGCTGACGGCGGCGGTCAAACAGGCGGCCGAGGCGCTGAAATACACCGAGGACAAGGCGACCGTCGTGCTCATCACCGACGGGCTCGAAACATGCGGCGGCGACCCCTGCGCGCTTGGCAAGGAGCTCGAGGCATCCGGCGTCGACTTCACCGCCGATGTCGTCGGCTTCGGCCTCACCGCCGACGAGGGCAAGCAGATCGCCTGCCTCGCCGACAACACCGGCGGCAAATACATCCAGGCCTCCGACGAGAAGGCGCTGCAGGAGGCGCTTGCCGAGACCGTGGCGGCGCCGGTGCCGGAACCGGCACCCGCTCCGGCACCGGAGCCAGCGCCCGCACCGGAGCCGGCCAAACCGGACTTCAATTTCCAGCCGATAGCAGTGCTTGCCGAGGGCGGCGATCCCGTCACCGACGGCAACGCCTGGGAAATCTACAAGGCGAAACCCGACGGTACGCGCGGCGACTACGTCAGCACCGAATACGGCGCCTACAAGGCCAATCTGGAACCGGGCGACTATATCGTCGTGGCCAGTGACGGCCAGGCGAAGACCGAGCAGAAGGTCAAGATCGAGGCAGGCCAGGTCTACAAGCCGCTTTTCAACTTGAATGCCGGCACGCTGATCATCCACCCGCGACCGAACGCGGGGGCGGATGTCGTCGATGGCGCGGCTGTCGTCATCGATTATCCGGGTGCAGACATGCCCGCGACCTTTTATGGGACGACGAAAGCCGTGTTGCCGGCCGGCGACCAGAAGGTGACTGTCACGATCGGGCAGGGCGTGGCTACCGATACGATCCCGCTGGCTGCCGGCAAGACCGTGGAAAAGGACATGATTGCCGGTGTCGGCCATGTCGTTGCCAATGCTTACTATGCTGCCGGCGGCGACAAGGCGGACGGTTCAGGCATCGGCTTCAAGGTGCTCAAGGCAAAAAAGAAGATCGATGGAACCAGGGACGAGGTGACCTATGCCTACGGACCCGACAGCAAATTCGATCTGCCACCCGATGACTATGTGTTGATTGCGACGGTTGATCTCGCCGTCGTCGAGCAGCCGTTCACTGTCAAGGTGGGCGAATTTCAGGATCTGAAGGTCGCAATGAATGCCGGCGTGCTGGCGATCACCGCGCCCGGAGCCTCGAAGATCGAGATTTTCGAGGCCAAGAAGGACATCAACGGCAACCGCAAGTCGCTTGGCTATGCATTCGACCAGAAGTATCAGGCAGCGATCCCTGCGGGCGACTACGCCGTCGTCTCGGAGAAATCCGACAACAGTTCCAAAGAAGGCAACGTGACGGTCAAGGCCGGCGAGCGAGCCGAGCTAACCGTGCAATAGAATCGTATGCACAACCGCAAGAGGGCGGCCATGTGCCGCCCTTTTTTGTGAACTACGCAGAACTGCCGTCAAGCCGTGCCGAAGGCGCTGGCGCCATGATCGGCGCGGCCGACCAGTTGTCGAAAGCCGGCAAACAGCTCGCGGCCGAAACCGAACTCGTTGCCGATGAGATCGGCATCCGCCGTCCGGCGCAAAGCGAAGTCGCCGGCCGGCACCAGCACTTCGAGTGTGCCGGCTTCGGCGTCGAGCCGGATGATGTCGCCTTCGTGGATCCTGGCGATAGGACCCTCCTCGACCGCTTCCGGCGTGACATGGATCGCCGCCGGCACCTTGCCGGAGGCGCCCGACATGCGTCCGTCGGTGACCAGCGCCACGCGCTGGCCGCGATCCTGCAGGATGCCGAGCACGGTAGTCAGCTTGTGCAGCTCCGGCATGCCGTTGGCCTTGGGCCCCTGGAAGCGGATGACGGCGATGAAATCACCGATCAGCGTGCCGGCCTTGAACGCATCGTTCAGCCCTTGCTGGCTGTCGAAGACCTTGGCCGGCGCCTCGATGATACGCCGCTCCGGCTTCACCGCGGAAGTCTTGATGACGGCGTGGCCGAGATTGCCTGACAGCACCTTCAGGCCGCCGGTCGCCTGGAATGCCTTGTTGAACGGCGCCAGCACCTTTTCGTCGCCGCTTGCCTTCGGCGAGGCCTCGCGCACCACGCCTCCGTCGGCGCCGAGCTTTGCCTCGACCGCATAGGGCCGCAGGCCTTCGCCCCACACCGTCTGCACATCCTCATGCAAGATGCCTTCGTCGAGCAGCTCGCGGATCAGGAAGCCGAGCCCGCCGGCGGCGTGGAAATGGTTCACGTCGGCGAGGCCGTTCGGATAGACCCGCGCCAGCAGTGGCACCGCCTCCGACAGGTCGGAAATATCCTGCCAGGTGATGGCTATGCCGGCCGCCGCCGCCATGGCGATCAGGTGGATGGTGTGATTGGTCGAGCCGCCGGTGGCGTGCAGGCCGACGACGCCGTTGACGATCGAGCGTTCGTCGATCATCCGGCCGACAGGCGTATAGGCGTTGCCGAGCGCGGTGATCGCCAGCGCCCGCTTCGTCGCCTCGCGGGTCAACGCCTCGCGCAGCGGCGTGCCAGGGTTGACGAAGGAAGCGCCCGGCGTGTGCAGGCCCATGATCTCCATCAGCATCTGGTTGGAATTCGCCGTGCCGTAGAAGGTGCAGGTCCCCGGCCCATGATAGGATTTGGACTCGGCCTCCAGCAGTTCGGCGCGTCCGACCTTGCCCTCGGCGAAGAGCTGGCGGACCTTGGCTTTTTCGTCATTGGGCAGGCCTGATGTCATCGGTCCGGCCGGAATGAACACCGCCGGCAGATGGCCGAAGGTGAGCGCTGCGATCACCAGCCCCGGCACGATCTTGTCGCAGACGCCGAGATAGACGGCGGCGTCGAACATGTTGTGCGACAGGCCGATCGCGGCGGCCATGGCGATGACATCGCGCGAAAACAGCGACAGCTCCATGCCGGGCTGGCCTTGCGTGACCCCATCGCACATTGCCGGTACGCCGCCGGCCACCTGGGCGATGCCGCCGGCTTCGCGGGCCGCGTCCTTGATCAGCGCCGGGAAGGTCTCGAACGGCTGATGCGCCGACAGCATGTCGTTGTAGGAGGTGATGATGCCCAGGTTCGGCACCTTGTCGGCGCCAAGCGCGAGCTTTTCCGAGGGGCTGCACACCGCAAAGCCGTGGGCGAGATTGCCGCACGACAGCACAGCCCGGTTGGCGGTGCGGTTCGATGCCTCGACGATGCGGCCGAGATAACGCTCGCGGCCTGGTTTTGAGCGCTGACGGATGCGTTCGGTGATGGCTTCGATGTCGCGTCTGGCGGTCATGGCGGTCGGTCCTTTCAGGCGAGGTCCCGGAAACATCCTCCCGCCGTTTGCCGGGACCAGAGTAAATCGAGATTCAGGGGGCCCAGAAAACCTCTACGGGCTTATGTGCTGCGTCGAGCACGGCACGGATTGGCTTTCGCGGCCCGGGCGCAACCGCGCCGTCGAAGGCGGTACGCTTGTCCTCACCCTCTATGTGCAGCGCGATGAAGCCGGCTTCGACGATGCGCGCCAGCGACAGGGTCAGCCGCGGCTCGCCCGCACTTGCCGCATGAACCGGCAGCACGATCCTGTCGCCAGACGGGTCGAGCAACGTTGCCAGATCGTCGGCATCGGGAAAGAACGAAGCGGTGTGGCCGTCCGGCCCCATGCCGAGCACGACGACATCGAGCGGCCATGGCAAGGACCGGAGCGCTGCATCATCGGACGAGGCCGCATCCTCGATGCTGGTGGCTTCGTGATAGAGCGGCACGAAACGAGCCGCCTTGGCCGCGTTCTGCAACAGATTGGCGGCTACCAGCCCGGCATTGGAGCGTGGCGAGGAGGCCGGCACGAAACGCTCGTCGACCAGCGTCACGATCACCTTGTCCCAGGCGATAGGTATCGCCGAAAGGGCGGCGAAGAATTTTGCCGGCGTGGTGCCGCCGGAGACGGCGAGCAGCCCCGTGCCGCGCTCGGCGATCGCCTTGGTCAGTCTGCCTGCAACATGGCCGGCAAGGGCGGCCGCCAGTTCCTGGCGCCCGGCGAAGCCGTTCCAGCTATAGGCGGCGCTGTTCAATTGCTCTCGTGCCATGTCCGCCCGTCACGTTCGATCAGTGCTATCGAGGCCGATGGGCCCCAGGTGCCCGCCGTGTAGCCCTGCGCCTCCTGCCTGGCACTTTCCCAGGCATTCTGGATCGGGTCGATCCATTTCCACGCCGCCTCGACTTCGTCACGGCGCATGAACAGGGTCTGGTTGCCACGGATGACGTCCATGATCAGCCGCTCATAGGCGTCCGGCGCGCGGCCATCGAAGGACTGCGCAAAACTCATGTCGAGCGAGATCTGGCGCAACCGCATGCCGCCCGGACCCGGATCCTTGATCATGATGAACTGCTTGACGCCTTCGTCGGGCTGCAGCCGGATGACCAGCTGGTTGGCGAAGATCGGACCAGCGCTGTCGCCGAAGATCGAATGCGGGATCGGCTTGAATTCGATGACGATTTCCGAAACCCGGGTTGCCAGCCGCTTGCCGGTCCTGAGGTAGAACGGAACGCCCGCCCAGCGCCAGGTGCCGATCTCGGCCTTGATGGCGACGAAGGTCTCGGTATTGCTGTCGTGGGAAAGCTCCTCGACATAGCCCTTTACAGCTCCGCTGGCCGAGGCGCCTGCGCGGTACTGGCCGCGCACGGTGTGCTTCGGCGCTTCGTTGCCGTTGATGCGCTTCAGTGCCCGCAGCACCTTCAGCTTCTCGTCGCGCACGGCGTCGGCATCCATCGATGACGGCGCTTCCATGGCGACGAGACACAGCAGTTGCAGCATATGGTTCTGCACCATGTCGCGCAGCGCGCCGGCCTTGTCGTAATAGGTGACGCGGTCTTCCAGACCGACGGTCTCGGCGACTGTGATCTGGACATGGTCGATATGGGCTGAATTCCATAACGGCTCGTAGAGCGCGTTGGCGAAACGCAGCGCCATCAGGTTCTGCACCGTCTCCTTGCCGAGATAATGGTCGATGCGGAAGATCTGGCTTTCGTGGAAGTCGTCGCCGACCAGGTCGTTGAGCTTGCGTGCCGAATCGAGATCGCGGCCGATCGGCTTTTCCAGCACGATGCGCGAGTTCGGCGTGATCAGATTGTGCTCTTTCAGCTTGTGCGAGATGTCGCCGAACAGCGCCGGCGCCACCGCCAGGTAGAAGGCTCGGATGCGGTCGCTGTCTCCGATCGCCTTCTTGAGCTTGTCGAAGCCGGCGCCGCTCGTCGCATCGGCGGAGACGTAGGACAGCCGCGCCAGAAAAGTCTTCAGTTCCTTGGCGTCGATGTCGGCCGGCTTGACGTGCTCGGAGATCGCCTGTTTGGCGAAGGCTTGGAATTCCTCATCGCTCATTTTCGAGCGCGACGTGCCGATGATGCGTGTCGGCTCCGAAAACTGATGGTCGCGCTGGCGATAATAGAGCGACGGCAGAAGCTTGCGTTCCGACAGATCGCCGGTGCCGCCGAAAATGATGAAGTCGAAAGGCTCGACGGGGATGATCTGGCTGGTCATGGTCTGTCCGCTTTGACGCCGGTCGCTGTGACGCGGCTGATATAATCTAATCGATTTAAATTTTCCAGTGCCATGGTGTCACATCTGGGTGTATGCGCCGGCCCCTTGACAGTCCGATGACCCGGAGGCTTGTCGAAGGCGCGGCTCCGGAAGCCTTCGCAGTTGCAGCATAGAGCGGGATCGACGCGAAAGCCAAAGGAGAAATCGGCGATGGACCCACATCTTTCGGCCAATCCGGTCAGAAGCCGTGGCTTTGCGCGGATGAGCGCCAATGACGTGCCCGTTGATGGTCACCAATAGTGAGCGGAAAAAACATGCGTCTGGAAAACAAGGTTGCGATCATCACCGGCGCTGCGTCGGGCTTTGGCGAGGGCATTGCCAGGCGTTTTGCGCAGGAGGGCGCCAGGGTCGTTGTCGCCGATCTCAACGCCAGGGGCGCGGAGCGCGTCGCCGGCGAGATCGGAGAAGCGGCGATCTGGACCCAGACGGATGTCTCGCTGCGCTCCGAATTCGACGAGATGGTCTATGCCGCGAAAAGCGCCTTCGGCCGCATCGACATCATGGTCAACAATGCCGGCTACACCCATCGCAACGGCGACATGCTCAACGTCGACGAGGACACCTTCGACCTGATAACCGCCGTCAACATGAAGGCGATCTATCACGCGGCACTTGCCGTGGTGCCGATCATGGAGCGGCAGGGCGGCGGCGTCATCCTGACCACGGCCTCCACCGCGGGTCTGCGGCCGCGCCCCGGCCTCACCTGGTACAATGCGTCGAAAGGCTGGGCGATCACCGCCACCAAATCGATGGCGGTGGAACTGGCGCCGAAGAACATCCGCGTCAACTGCCTCTGCCCGGTTGCCGGCGAGACCGGCATGCTGGAGAAATTCATGGGCGCCGACACGCCCGAGATCCGCGAGAAGTTCCGCGCATCGATCCCACTCGGCCGGCTTTCGACGCCGCTCGACATCGCCAACGCCGCACTCTGGCTGGCCTCGGACGAGGCCGCCTTCATCACCGGCGTGGCGCTGGAGGTCGATGGCGGCCGCTGCATCTGAAAGCCTGATGTATGTCGCTCGAAAGCGGCCCCGGTTTGGGAGAACGACATGCATCAGAACAACAGGCCTGCCTCACGCAGAGCGGGGTACGTCACGCGCCAGTCTTGATGTAACTCTTGTAGATCCAGCCGGTCTTGCCGTTGTAGGTGATCTGGCACCATTTCTTGCAGCTCATCACCTGCACCGAGGTTTTGGCTGGCACCGTACCGATGGCGGCGGCATTTTTCTTCGGGCCGCTTCGCATGGTCACGGCCCTCAGGATGCGCCCTGTTCCGGCGGCTGCGGCTTTCCTGGGCTTCGCCTTGGCTTGGCTGTCATCGCCTTCTGCCGCTGGCTCTTGCGGCTGCACCGCGGGGATGGCGGCGGTTTGTGCGCCGTCGGGGTGGTTGCCCGCGGCTGCGCTGGGCGCGGCTACCTTGGCAAGTTCGGTGGCGGCATCGGTATCGGCTGCCGGCTGTGCGAATGCCGCAGCTTGCTTGTCCGCTGCCTGGCTGGGAGCAGTCGAATCGGAAGTGGCGGCGTCCTTCGGCTGCGAACCGGTCCAGCGCGGATCGTTGGCGGCGAGTGCGGGGATGTTGGCTTGCGCGGCCGCCACGGTTGTCGGAATAGCGTCGGACTTGCGCGCCTGCGGCACGGCTGCCGCGGCGACCGCGGCCCCAACCGGGGTTATTTTCGTCGTCTTCACCGGAACCGTTGGAATGGTCTGCTCGGGGCTCGCTGCCGCTTGTCTGTCGCTGGCCGGCAATGCCAGCCACAGCGCCACGGCGGCGACGCCAAGCAGTGCGGCGGTGCCGATCGCGGCGATCACCAGATGCGAGTTCGAACGGATTTCCTGCCAGAAGGACGGCCGCATGTCGTATCCGAACTGCATGGCAAAGCGCCGACGTTCCGGCGTACCGAAACTGAAGGGCTCTCTCACTCTTGCCACCTCCATAAGCGGGCCGACGTTCTATCGGTCGGTGCCGGAAGTCCGGCGTCTGATCCGCATAGGTCAAAAAAACAACGCGGGCAGTCCCGCAACAATCCCCGAACAATCGCCCAGAACCGGCAGCTTTCGCCTGCGATTGTGGCATCAGTACGCCATTATAGGGGATTCTGCGCCTTTGCGGGAAATTGCGCAATGCGTCGCACGGGCAACAAATGTTACAATGAATATTACAATATTACACCAGGTCGGTCGGCTAGATCCTGTCCCGCAACGCAAACCAGTTGAGCGCCAGGAACAGCAGCGGCGTGCGGAAGCGCCGACCGCCGGGGAACGGCGGGATTTTCAGATCCTCGATCAGCTTCAGCCGGTCGCGGTTGCCGGCAACGGTTTCGGCATAGAGTTTACCGAAGTAGTTCGACAGCATGACGCCGTGGCCGGAATAGCCGCCGGCCGAGATCACATTGGGCATCACTTCGCGCACGAAAGGCTTTCTCGGCACCGTGATGCCGACATAGCCGCCCCAGCCATGCGTGATCTCGACATCCCCGAGCGCCGGATAGAGTTCCGCGATCTGGCGGCGGATGTGAATGTGGATATCCTTCGGATCGTTGACGCCATAGACCTCGCGTCCGCCAAACAGCAGCCGTCCGTCCTTCGATCTGCGGAAATAGCGCACGACGAAGCGGGAATCGTCGACCGCCTCGCCGCCCGGCAAAACGTTCGAGTCCGCTCCCAGAGGCACGGTCGCACCGATGAAGGAACCGATCGGCATGATGTGCGCCGCACTAACCGGCTCGAGCGCGCCGCCATAGGCGTTGACCGCTATCAGGCATTTCTGCGCCGTCACCGTCCCCCTCGGTGTCGAAACCTTGACCTTGCCGCCGCTGGAGATGATGCCGGTCGACGGCGTCCCCTCGAACAGCTGCGCGCCTGCAAGCGCTGCCACCCGCGCCGTGCCGATCACCAGCTTCATCGGATGGATGTGGCCGGTGCCGGTGTCGCGCGTGCCGCCGAAATAGGCGGTCGAGCCCAACCGCTCCGCCGTCTCCCTGGCATCCATGAACGAGATATGCGGGTAGGAAAAACGGCTCGCCATGATCTCGGCATGCGCCTTGTAGTCGTCGACATAGCGCGGCTTGTGCGCCACCGAGAGCTGGCCCGGCATATAGTCGATATCGATCTGGTTGGCGGCAGTGAATTCGAGGAGATGCGCCTTGGCCTCTTCGGCAAGATCAAACAGCGCCTTGGCGCGGGCCAAGCCATACTCGGCTTCCAGGTCCTCGGCCCAGACGCGCTGGCCGGTGCCGAGCTGCCCGCCATTGCGCCCGGAGGCGCCATCGCCGAAGCGGTAAGCGTCGATCAGCACGACATTGGTGCCTGCCTTGGCCAGATGCGCCGCCGCCGACAAACCGGTAAAGCCGCCGCCGACGATGACGACATCGCATGCCCGGTCGCCATCCAGCGCCGGGTATTCAGGTCTCGGACCGGCTGTGTCCTCATACCAGGACCGGCCGGGGGAGATCGGGGATTGGTAGGGCATGATGCTCGCAGGGAGTAGGGGAGTAGGGGAGTAGGGGAGTAGGGGAGTAGGGGAG